>NZ_JBMERP010000006.1:0-100989 GCF_049310925.1 Virgibacillus sp. DJP39
TACCCTTCTGCGATGTATGTCAGATATAAAAAAAATCTGAAAACCAGACGGCGTCTTTTCACTTTCAACAGTTTGATAATTTATTGTATCATGATGAGCCAAGTATACCATATAAATAACTAACATTAAGCCAAGAAATAATATAGAAAGCAGATACACCATATAACATTTTTCCTCTCTAATTAAATTTAATAATAATTTGATGTTACCTACCGAATAGGACGAATTATCACTTCATACATATGAATAGATACGAATTACACAAAGAAGGGAGATTTATATGTTTACACTATTTAAGTACTGGGAGCCATATATCAGCCCTTATGATCCATGTCCGCCAATTAGAGTGAAAAACTATACCACCCCACCACAACTGTATATTAATTTTCAACCGCCTGAATTACCACAGTTTTCTCCAGAAGCAGCTTTATTACATGGGACCCTGTGGCCTGCTTTGTATAGCCCATGGCCAGATCCAGACCCAATATTGAAGCCTTGGAGAGGTGATGACAGTGAATAAAACGATGCCCCCTGAATACTACAAGTTATTAGAAGAAATTCAAGAAGTTGATTTTGTTTTAGTTGAACTCAATCTCTATCTAGATTCCCATAACCATGATTACGATGCAATAGAACAATACAACTTAAACGTTAAAAAAAGCAAACAATTAAAAAATGTATTTGAAAAGAAATTTGGACCACTTATGCACTTTGGAAGAAGTTATTCCAACTATCCTTGGGATTGGGATAATACTCCGTGGCCCTGGCAGGTTTAATCAACCAGTAAAATTATATACCCAACGAACAGGAGGGAACTACATCAGTGTGGTATTATGAGAAGAAATTAGAATATCCTGTAAAGGTAAGTGAATGTAATCCTCGATTGGCAAAGTATTTAATTGAACAATACGGTGGGGCTGATGGCGAGCTTTCTGCTGCCTTACGTTATTTAAATCAGCGTTACACGATACCGGATAAAGTTGTAGGTATGTTAACGGATATAGGTACGGAGGAATTTGCACATCTCGAAATGATTGCAACTATGATTTATAAACTTATGAAAGATGCCACGCCGGAACAAATAGAGGAAGCAGATCTTGCTGCTCATTACGTTAACCACGATAAAGCATTATTTTATCACAATGCAGCCGGAGTGCCTTGGACGGCCTCATATATACAAGCTAAAGGCGATCCAATTGCTGATTTGTATGAAGACATTGCTGCTGAGGAGAAGGCTCGGGCTACCTATCAATGGATTATTAATTTGAGTGATGATCCACAGTTGAACGATAGTCTTAGTTATTTGCGCGAGCGTGAAATAGTTCATTCTATGCGTTTTCGGGAAGCCGTAGAAATACTGAAAGAGGAAAGGGATAGGAAGAAAATATTCTAATGTGTGCTTAACTATACAGATTTTAAGTGTCACCAGAAAAGGTGACACTTAAAATCTGGATGGCAACTTGATTAAATCATTCCCCCATACATAATATACACCGAGCAGTACAATTACCAAGGTTAAAATTACAGCACTGATTCGCAAAAGTGGGCGACTAACCTTCAATTTAATAGAATGGTTTTGGTTACTGTGAATTTCCTTTCTCGGTGGAAGATTTAAAATATCAGCTGTACGACTGTTTTCATTTTCTTCAAATGATGTACTTTCCAAATCATAAGTTAAATTACCAGACACAGTAGCGTTGTCTTCTTTTGGTGTTTCACTAGATTTATTATCCTGGACCTCATTAATTAACTTTCTAAGCTCATTAGCTTGATCATTATATTCACTATTGTTTTCAACCATCAATTACACCTCTTTTTTGAAACCGAATTGTTAAACCTAAAACAAAATCAACAACAAAATGAATAATAATTGTTACAAATAAGTTTTCGGTAAGCAGAAATATGTATCCGATATAAAAGCTGACAAGCAGAATGGATAGGAACAGAACAGGTTTTTGTAAATATCGGAAATGAATGAGGGCAAATAACGTGCTTGCAAGTATATAACCAAATGTAGTCTGAATGACTCCTCGAAACAATAATTCCTCTGCAATAGCAATTAGAAGCACCAAAACAAAAATTTCCAGGACTGAGCGATTCCGAAAAATTCTTTGATTGATCCCACCATCGTCATAAAATCGGGCAGGTAATAAAGTCAAGCACAAATCTATTGCTACAATAATTAACCCAGGTAGTACTCCATAGTAGAAGAAATCGTAATAAGAAAGTTCAAAATAATAGTGCCAATCCAGGAACGATTCGAATAGAAAGTAACTTAACGTTATACTCAGACATATTAGTAATGATTGTGACACAATCAGTTGAAACTTAAGGTCATGATCAGATAATTGTTTAATAATATCACTTTGTTTACGCATTCCTGCCCCCCGACTCGTTCCATAATTCAGGAAGTAGTATTTCAGCTCGATTTATTTTCTTTTAACAGTAGTAAGTACCGTAACTTCTCTTCCCAATTTTGATTACTTTTTTCTTCTACCTGTTGGTCAGTTTGCCAGTTTGATAGATTAAAGCCGCAATTACTGCAGCATGATTGTAAAGGGGTTGTATAATTTGGTTGAAAACCCCTATAAAGTTCTTCGCGTAAGCATGTGTCTGTTTCAACCCAAGCTATCATTTCACGTAACTTTTTTTCTTTAATAGTAAGCCGCACATTAACGAATTTATCAATGGCTTCAAATGCGTATTTCCACCTGTCTAACTCGTACAAAATTTGTTTTCCTTTTATCATACCATGGTTTTCAAAATGGTAGTGCAAAAATCTCCATTGAATTTCAGTAATTTGAAAAGTTTTTTCTATCTGCTCGATATTTTGTGGTATTGGTTCATTCTTATTATATCTGTCATATAGCTTCCTGAAAACGATTTTCAGTTCGTCTGTTTGTGGTAGTTCTCTTTTAATTAATTTATATGGAAGATAATGATCCTGTTCAGAGTACAATAATAGGCTGACACTTTCATTCCCATCGCGGCCCGCTCTTCCCACTTCCTGAATAAAAGATTCCAGTTGCAGTGGAAAGTGATAGTGAATAATTAACCTTATATCCTGTTTATTTATCCCCATTCCGAAAGCACTCGTACAGCATATGACATCCAGTTGTCCATTCATAAATTGCTGTTGTACAGAAATGCGATCTATTGTTTCCATTCCACCATGGTAATAAGCAACGCGTAAGGTCGGATGGTTGTTTTGTAAAAAAGCTGATAGTTGTTCTGTTGCAGCTCTACTAGAAAAATAAATAATAGTTGGAACACGCAGGTGATTAAATAAACGATTAATCTTTTCATTTTTGTCTTTATCATTTTCTGCCTTTTCAATAGAAAATACAATATTCTCTCGATCCATTGGATAAACATGACTTATCATTGATGGTCTTCTTAGGATTGCTTTTATATCCTGTTGAATTTCTTTGGTGGCTGTTGCACTCAAAGCTAATATTGGAGGACTGTTTAGTTCAGAAACAGTCTCACTTATTTTTAAGTAGTCCGGTCGGAAGTCATGCCCCCATTGTGATATACAGTGTGCTTCGTCAATTACCAGCAAACTGACTTTTAACTGTTTTAGGTAGTTAAGCAGTTCATCCTGCTGGATTAATTCGGGCGAAACATAAATTAATTTATATTTGTCCAAATGTTGATAAACCTTTTTTCTTTCCCGAGGTTCGATAAAACTATTAAGAGCTACTACCTCTTTAAAATTAGAAGCTTTAAGCTGTTTAACTTGATCAATCATCAAAGAAATTAGCGGGGAAATAACTATTGTACTTCCTTCTAATAATTGAGCTGGCAACTGATAACAAATTGATTTACCCATCCCTGTTGGAAGGATTCCAAATACATCCTCCCCCCTCATCACGTCGCTAATAATTTCTAATTGACCTGTTCGAAATGTTTTGTATCCAAAATATTTATGTAAATCATTTTCTAAGGCTAATTTGGAATTTAATACATTGTTCAACCTAATCACCTACCTGCTCTATACTTGCCAGTACAAGTCGAATTTGAAAATAACTAATATCCTGTTCAACCATTTGTTTAATATCTTTTAATTTAAAGGTATTTTTTTTCTTTACTGCATTTGCTATTTGCTGTTGTTGCTGTTCAGTTACAAAACTCGTAATTGGAAATGTAGAACTAAAAAGCGCTACTTCAACAATATGGTCAAAGATGGTGTTTTCCTTTAACTTCCTCATATGACTAATTTCATTAATTGAATAACCTTTTTGAAATAACTCATAGGTTTTGCTAGCAGAATTCGTAATAAACTGCCTACTCTGAAGATCACTAACAATACTGCTAATGGTTGGAAAGGAATGGGGTTCATTATAAACTTTGTCCAATATTACATGATTGATTCTCTCTATAATAAACGAAATTTCTATCTTATCCTTATGATATCCTTGGGCTAGCTGATCCTTACTTCTACCATAATGCTTGTAACCTGATAAACGATCAACGTATATAGTAGCCTCTTCGACTGAATAATCACTTAACAGTCTAAGTAATTCATTATAAATTTGAATTGAATAGGACGCTTTATCATGTTTTACTTGATTAAAAACACGTTTAACCCACTCCAAAATTTGTGGTTTATCACTAACCGGGATAAATGAATAATGATTATGTAAACTATTCGATAATGTTTGTATGAGCATAATCATTCTTTCATAAAAAATAGACGAGATATTATGAAACTGTAAACCATTAAATTTATCCAAACGTACCATCTTGTTTCGCTCTAACCAGTTATTTCCTTTTTCAGTAATTGAACAACACATCAATTCATTCTTCTGTAACAGATTATCAGAAACCATTTTATTTATTATTGTATCAAATTCTGACTTTCGCAGGGAGCGATTGATCCCGTAAAAATCTGTTAAATGATAGCTATGCGCATCTTGTACTGTTTGAATCGACTTTTTCCCTTTAATTAAATGGTAAATTGCTGAACTCGTTCTATTTTGATCAAAATGCTGACTGCATTTTAATATTATTCCCTCTGTTAGCATGTTATGACCCCTTAGAAAAATTAAAGTGTGACTAATAATAGCTTATTTCATTGAATTGTTCCTGCTAACGTTTTACAATAGAAGATATATGAAAGTTTTTTTCATGATGGAGGTTTTATTCTTGGCAAAATATACGATTGTGGATAAGGAAACGTGTATTGCATGCGGCGCATGTGGTGCAGCAGCACCTGATATATATGATTATGATGACGAAGGTATAGCGCATGTAGTAATAGATGAAAACACAGGAACAGGTGAAGTACCTGAAATTCTTGAAGAAGATATGATAGATGCTTTTGAAGGTTGCCCAACAGATTCAATTAAAATTTCTGACAAGAAATTTGACGGTAATCCACTAAAGTTTGAAGACGAATAATACAAATCTGGTCCTACCTATTAGGACCAGATTTTTTTAGTTTTAAAAAATTTTCTGCAAAAATGCAACTAGGACTTTCTCCGTAAGGCTTCGCGATAGTTTTCTCCAGCTAATGTGCCAGTTCTTCCATACATTCAATCACATCTTCACCAATTACGCTTTGGATGATTTCGCTACTGCGAAATAGAGCGCATAATGCAACGATTATTGTCCAATTTGCCTTTAGACGGCTTTTTTCAATTTGTACAAGTGTTTTTTTAGAAATACCCAGGATTCTGGCCATCTGTTCTTGGGTATAATCAAACTCAACCCGTACTAATTTAATTTTAGCAGAAAGTATATCAATAACATCTTTTCTATCCATTTTCGCATCATTCCTATTATTTATAATTAACTTTATACTAGTTTGTGTCTGTTTGAAAGTCAACTTGAATTCTTGAACATTAACGTTGCAGATCTATCGGATTAACTGCAAGCGGTACATTTATCGGGTTATTTAATTGATATGGACCGATTTGATTGATAGTAGTGTTTGTAAATTTCACTGCATCGTAACCAAAGCTTTTGGCTGACATTAAAATCGCTTGAATCATTTTTTTGTACTGAGCATTGTCTATAAATTCAGCATTTGAAGTTAATTCCAACTGAATTACATTATCTTCTAGTTGGGTTAATGAAAAAGATACATTATCTGGTATCGCTGGGACGACGTTGGGCCTGTCATTCGTTTTTTTCATTTTTTCAAGTGCATCTTTAAAATTACTATTCTGCCCTAAAGAAACCGGCAGTAAAAACTCTTTTGTATTAATTGGGCTCTGATAGATGTTATAACCAGTACTGTCAACCATTACCTCCCCTGATTTTCCTAATGGTATATCAATTTTAAAATGGTTTGAATCAAACATTCCAGATAACTTTTTTTCTATTACTCTCCGTTGCTCATTGTAAAATACATCTGTCTGGTCAACTGGTATTACATAAGAAAAAGGGATCAAAAGCTCACCTTTCTTCGCTTGTACGTTTCCGTGTACGAGCCTCTCATAATCCTTTATTTGTTCTATTACCAAATTAGAGTTTGTTGGTTCCTCGACTCTTTTTAGTAGACTTTCACTTGAACTTTTAGCTTCATTCTGTAAGGCATCTTCTTGAGAAACTGCTTTGTCATACGAATTTTCTGATCTAGAGTAATCTCCAAAACTTTGACCCTGTAAGTTAGCAATTACAACAAAAATTAACAGTATAAAACTGAGGCTAACCGTCGGAATTAGTACGAACCTTTTTTTTCGCTTCTTTTTAGTGGGGTGATTTACTCGGGAAGAGATGCGATGATACATTTCTGCTTTATCACTATTTGAAGCAATCTCTGGCATGTTCTTCAACGATTCCTTGATGTTTTCTTCATGTTGATCAGATGACACCATTACGCATCCCCTCCTTTAGATTTACTGCTGTCTCTTAATACCTTTAAACCTCTATGTTGTGTGGTTTTTACTTTGCTTTGGCTAAATCCTAATATCTCTGCTGTTTCATTTATAGAGAATGATTGTATATAGCGTAATATCAAAACACTTTTTTGATCAGGTGTACATTTATCCATCGACCTATAAATATGTTGTATTTCTTCATTTTGAATTGCTATTTCTTCAGGCAATGGCAGTTCATCTGGAAGTGATGAATCTTTTTCAGTCCAATCAATAAATTCATAGACTTTGTTTCTTTTTCTTTTTTGCGCACGAAAATAATCTATTGTTATATGTCTGGCAATAGAAAATAACCATGTCTTCTCGCTACTTTCACCTCTGAAATTTTTATAGGATTTTAATACTTTAATGTAAACCTCCTGAACAAGATCCTCTGTTAATTGTTTGTCTTTAACCATATAAAAAACAAACTTATACAATTCATTATGATATTTATCGTATAAACCCTCAAAAATATCTTTCATCGTATTCTCCAATCACCGAATTAGTCGTGTACCTGAACCAAAATGTTACACAATTACATTCGATTTTTTTATTCTATTAAAAGTTTATACTAAAATGGAACAAAAAAAAATACCAACTTATTTAGTTGGTATTATGAATATAAAATCGGTCTTTTGCGTATTTTTTAAAAAAGAAAGAAATAATGGGATACAACATAACCATAAATACTCCATTACCAATTGCATGCGCTGTATCAAAAGGTAGGCCAGCCAAGTAATAGGGAAGAAATTCGCCTGCAATGGTATAGGTGGTTAATGAAAGAACTAATCCATACAAATAACCACAAAATACAGCGAATATAGTCAGTGAAATAATTGAATGTTTTTTTCTGTACCTGCCAATTATCCCACTAAACAATCCTATTAAAGACCATGCAACAATTTGCCATACAGTCCATATCCCCATACCCAAAATCATATTTGTTAGAAACGTAGTCAATACTGCTAGCGTCATCGCTGCTAAAGGACCTAAAAACAAACCACATATAATAATGATTGCTGTTACGGGCTGAACATTGGGAATAAAGGTAAATGCAAACCTACCAACTACAGCCAGAGCGGCCAACAACGCTAATAAGGTTAATTTATACGTATTCATTCATAGTCATTCCCAAGATTGCAGATCAAAGTTAACGGTATCGCCAAGTGATAATTCAAGCTCCTTAGCTCCTACGCTTGCCATTTCACCATTTACAGTAAACATCCACGCCATTTGTTCACTTTCGTTAGCCTTAATTCCTTCTATGGACGTGATGTATCCAGCATCATCTTCAATTTCAAAATTTTCCTTCATAACATCGTAAAGAATGGCTCCTTCTTCTATAGCAATTTCTTTTTCGGTAACCGTTTCTTCACCTTTTTTCTTTGTAATGGAAATTGTAACTATTTCTTCTTTTTGTTCATTATCAGATGTATTGCTTTCGCTCGTTTGCGATTGTTCATTGGATGGACTTGACTGTTCTCCACCAGATTCCTGGTTACATCCACCTAATAAACCGATTACCATTACCAATGAAACTAGAAATAACTTATAATTCCCCATCTTCTTAAACCCCCAATAGTTTATTTGTGAAGATTAAGACGTTAGATAATCCGGAAATCCATAGATGATAGAATTTAGAAAACTTGGCTTAACGCCAAGCTTTAATGGTGAAAGCCTTAGTTGCACTTGTAGAAAGAAAGTTTTATCCTTTTTTTACTACCAAAAAAGCTAACTCTTCGAAAAGAGTTAGCTTAATAAGACAATCGAACATTACATAAACATCCATGGCACTATTCGGTTATCTCAATCGCTTTTATCCTCGAAGCATTGAAACATTAGAAAAAGGCAGGTCTACTGACTTGTGATATCACCCTACTTTAAGCCCTTCCCATATGTTTTCCATACAGTGGTTTCACTTATTTCGTACATCACTTACAGTTGCGAGGACAGTTCTAGCTTTACACTAGATTCCCTATTAAGCACAAGCACCATTTTCACTATTTGTATTCAATTATTGTACATTTTTAATCCTATCAAACTATCGGTCATTAAGCAATTATTATTTTATTTGAGGGATGTTAAAGGTAAATGCCGTCCCAATATCAAGTTTGCTTTTAACAGTAATTGTTCCCTCATGAGCTTCTATGATATTTTTCGCTATAGACAGCCCGAGTCCAGTTCCTTTCTGTTTTCTATTTCTTTTTCTAGACTTATCAGCCTTGTAAAAGCGTTCGAAAACAAATGGTATGTCCTCTTCTGGGATACCACTACCGCTATCTTCAACTGATACATATAACGCTTCGTCTTTCACTTCTACAGAGACCTTAACAAAACCACCTTCGTTTGTATGCCTGATTGCATTATCAATAAGGTTTGTAAAAACTTGTTCCATCCGATCTAAATCAATATAAATAAACGAATCAGTAATAGTTGTTTCTAAACTCAAGTCTATTTTTCTATCCAATGATACTCCCTTGAACTTTTTAATTATTCGCTTCATGTATGGATAAACATCAACTTTTTCAATATTTAGCTGGATGTGCCCAGCTTCCATTCTGGCCAGATCCAATAATTCATTAACCAACCGACCCATTCGTAATGATTCTTCATGTATTATTTTCGCAAGTTCATTTTTATCTTCTTTAGACTCTGCTATATCGTCAACAATCGCTTCACTATATCCCTGCAACATGGAAATAGGTGTCCTTAATTCATGAGATACATTTGCGATAAAATCCTTGCGAAGCTTATCTAAACGTCTTTCTTCAGTCATATCCCGGATAACAGCCACTGCTCCGCGTACATATGTCTGGTCATACAGAGGAGTCATAATCATAACCCAGTTCCTCCCCTGCAGGCTAATTTCGTGAATAGCGGGATCCTCATCTTTAATGACACTTTTTAAAATCATATTTAATTCTTCAGGCAGCTGATTCTGTGACTCTTTTACTTGTTCCTGGTACTCAAAATGCCAGCCTTCAAGAAATTGTTTTGCTGGCGGGTTAGTAACAATCATATCTCCATTTCGATTAAGTGTTATCACCCCATCAGCCATAGAACTGACAATACTGGCTAACTGTTCCTTTTCCTGTCGTAATGCATTTATGTGAAATTTCAACTGTCGGCCCATCCTGTTAAATGCCATTGCTAACTCACCAATTTCATCATGTGTGAGTATTGGCACCTTTGTATTAAATTCACCCCTAGTTAGATCAAATGCAGCTTCACGCATCTTTATTAAAGGTGATGTAATCCTGGTTGAAAGGAAAAAAGCAAAAACTGTGGTTAAAATAATTGCTATTCCAGCTGCAAGAAATATTATTTTAGTAGTTTCGGCTTTTGTCTGATCAATCACATCTAACGATTGATACACATATACCGCTCCATTACCATTATCAACAGGGGTACCAACTATCATAATTTTACTATTACTATCGGGGACAGTTATTTGTTTTTTCACCCTTTGATCACTTGCTATAACTTGAGACAAATTTTCATCACTGTCAACCCAGTCCAGCTTAAAAGCAGGCAAATCCTCATTGTTGCTGCCAGACACCCATACCTCTCCATCATTATAAATGATAGCAACTCGACTAGAAGCATCCTTTACTCGATCTGTTGTTTCGTGAATCAGATCTTCACTATGGTATTGGTTGACCATAATTGAAACTTTTGTTGCCGTTTGCAGGAGATCTTCCTCCGCCTCTTCAATATGGAAGTTTTCAAAAAACTCTAACAAAAAAATGGTAAGAATAAATAGTACAAAAGAAACTAGCAATAAAATAGTCACTGCTAGTTTCCCCACTACACTACGCCAAAACATTACACATCATCCACTTCAAACTTATATCCAACGCCCCATACGGTTACTATCATTTTTGATGCCTCGCTAGATACATTATTTAGTTTTTCTCTTAACCTTTTGACATGTGTATCAACTGTACGTAAATCACCAAAGAATTCATACTGCCAAACTTCTTTAAGCAAGTGCTCCCGATTAAATACTTTGTCAGGTGCTTTTGCAAGAAAACATAATAGTTCATACTCTTTCGGTGTTAAATTAACTTCTTTATCATCCGCCAGTACACGATGTGCATCGTGGTTAATAGATAAATGTGGAAATACAAGCATATCTTTAGGCACGCCTTCTTTATCCTTAAAACTAGTATTTGAGGATCTTCTAAGTATAGCTTTTACACGCAGAACAACTTCTCTAGGACTAAATGGTTTGACAATATAATCATCTGTCCCTACTTCAAAACCCTGCACGCGATTGGCTTCTTCACCTTTTGCGGTCAACATAATTACAGGTGTCTGCTTTTCTTTTCGTAGTTCCTGACACACTTCTATTCCATCCATACCCGGCATCATAATATCTAATAAAATTACATCATAATCATTCTCCAGGGCTAATTCTAATGCTTCTGTTCCGTTATCTGTTTCTTCGACAACAAAATCTTCTCGCTCCAAATACATTTTAATTAAATGACGAATTCTATCTTCGTCATCTACTACTAACACTTTAGTCTGTTCCTCCATCTGACACCCTCCTCTAAGAATCTACAGTTAAAAAAACCTCGTTAATAGTGAAAAAAACAAGGCATTATCATTTTTTAAAATATAATGCCTTGTTTAAAACTGTTTTTATGCGTACGAATGTAATCCAGCAAGAACCAAGTTAACCGCGACCAAGTTGAACATGATAATTGCAAATCCTCCAACAGCGAGCCATGCTGATTTTTCACCATGCCATCCTCTGGACAATCGTAAGTGTAAGAATGCTGCATAGAAAAACCAAGTAACCAAAGCCCAGACCTCTTTAGGGTCCCAACCCCAAAATCTGCCCCACGCTTCCTGAGCCCATATTGAAGCAAAGATTATTCCGCCAAGTGTAAACACTGGGAACCCGATAGCTACAGCCCGGTAACCAATCTCATCCAATAAATCAGGCTTTGCCTTCTGCAGCAGCGGTTTAATGGCAGCGGCGATTCTTTTACGCAAAATCAGACGTAATAAACCGTATAAAATTAATCCTCCAAATACTGACCAGATTATCGTATTTAATTTTCTGCCTGCATCAACCCCGCGCATCCATGAAGGAGCTTCAAACCATGGCTGCATTACACCCTCAGTGATAAGTTTCCCTTCATTAGGACTGACAACTGCTGGTAAAGGATAATCTGTTTTCGTAACTGTGTTATTAGCTGCAGTGTATTCAAATTCCGCACTGTACCCGGCAACATTGAAAATTCCATTCGTTACACTAAAACCAACAAAAACAAGTAATGAAAACAATACAATTTCAAGCCATGTTGTACGCTTATTTCGCTTTGATTGATCAATCGTACGGATTAGATAAATTAATCCAGTTACAAAGCTAATTGATAATATTGCTTCTCCTAGTGATACTGTTGTTACATGAATATATAACCAGTAGCTTTGCAGTGATGGTACCAATGGTGCAATTTCAGTTGGAAACATGCTTGCATACGCAATGACGATTATTGCAATAGGTAAAGCAAACAATCCCAAGACGCTCACCTTATAGATGAAATATAAGATGATAAATGCAAATACTATTGCCATACCAAAGAATGTAACAAATTCAAATAAATTACTTACTGGAGCATGTCCACTGGCAATCCATCTCGTAATAAAATATACAATTTGTGATAAAAATCCAATAATTGTTATGGTGATACCAATTGTACCAGCTTTGCTATTTTTAGATTCACTACGCTTATCGCGTATAGTTGCTCCAAAGAAAAATGTGGCAAGCAGATACAAGATAAATGCTGCAAGTAACATTGTACTGCTTATATCAATTAATGTATCCATAAAATCCTCCTCTTACGGCTAATCAGATAACTCTTGTTGGTCGATGACCATTTTAACGTTTGTATTTGTTATAGACTTTTCAATGTCACTTTTTATACCATGCCAATTTTTGTTCGTATGTGCAGCTAATAAAAGCTTTCCTTTTTTTGGATGTATCCAAATTCTTCTATGATGCCAATACATTCCCTGAATAACACCAATCATAAAGATTAAGGCCCCAATAACAAATAATGGCAGCGTATAATCTCTTCGAACAGTTATTCCACTAACATCCCGCATTTCAAAATCCTGTAATCCCAATTTATATTCATTTTCTCCTGTTGCATCAATATTTTTCCGAATACCTACAAAACTAACTTCTGGTTTATCACTATTTGGTGGGTAAACAAAAAATACAAATGCTGGATTTCTTGGGTATTTTGACTGTGATCTAGGTTCTCCATCATCTAAATAATATTCAGGATAGTATTGATCGATTTCTACACGAAAACCATTTTCTAAAGAGTATTCTGATTTTGGCTTGGTAAGATCAATTGTAAATGAGCCCATAGCTTTTTCATCCAGGTCATCTGTTTCATGTAACTTAAATGTTATGCTTGTAAACTCATTCTTTTGATATCCTGCCTGATACAATGTATAACCCGAAAATTTTATTGGTTCATTCAACTTGGTACTGCCTTCCATTACCTTTTCAAGTTTAGGTGCTGCGCCTACTACTGAATCAGAACTTTCCTTGTAAATAGTTAACTCTGTTTCAAAGTTTTTAGCTACGACACCTTCTTTTTTCATTGCTTCTTTAAAACGCTCGTTATCCTGGTCATATGTTTCTAGTATAAAATTTTCATTTTTGGCATAGTATTCACCATGGGTTCCTGGAATAACTTGCTGTTCCCCTTCTCGAATCCACATGTACTCATCGATGTACATAGGGGTTGTCATACGTAAAATAGCTGCAATCATAACAATAATTAATCCAATATGATTTACATACGGACCCCATCTGGAAAACCGTCCTTTTTCCGCTAGAATATGTCCTTTTTCATCACGTACTTTATAACGTTGTTTCTTTAGAGATTCGACAATTTGCTGCTTTTCATCATCTGTAATATTATCTGACTCACTATACAGCCGCTGACGATTTAAGAATGTCTCATGCCTTTTCGCTTTTTGTGTCTTTAAAGCCTTGTATAATGGCACAAAACGATCAATACTGCAGATTACTAGTGAAATACCGATAAGTGCTATTACTAGCATATACCACCATGAACTATATAAATGATAGAAACCAAGCTGGTAATATATCTGACCAAAAATACCGTATGTAGCTTCATAGAAAACTGCTGGATCCCTAGAAACTGCATTTGCTGGGATATACTGTTCTTGCGGAAAAATTGTTCCGAGTGCAGAAGCAATTAACGCTAGAACAATTAGCCATACCCCTACTTTCACTGAAGAAAAAAAGTTCCACGTTTTATCTACAATTGATTTTTTATATGTTTGTGAACGACGTGCGCTTCCATCGTATCGCATGTTTAACAGTTTTGTTTTATCGTTACCGTCAATATATTGGTTTCCCTCAATTGGCTTTCCACATGCTTCACAAAGGACCGTTCCTTCAGGATTTACGTGCCCACACTCACATTTGATTTTATTCATCTGTATCCCTCACAGTTTGTTGTTCAAATTTATTTGGGCTGAATTTGTTTTAAATATCCCTCTAGCCTGTCAAGCGTTAAAGCACCTACAACAATTTCCACCACTTCACCCTCAGGATTAATAAAAAAAGTACTAGGTATTGGGCCCACACCATACGCATCCATTACTTGTCCATTTTTATCATGTGGAATTGGAAATGTTAAATCGTATTGATCAACGAATCGATCGATAACCAACTCAGTTGCATCTAAACTTACTGCAACAATCTCCACCCCTTTTTCTTTGTATTCAGGATACAGCTTTTCCATGTAAGGCATTTCAGCTTCACACGGTTTACAATAAGTAGCCCAAAAATTAAGCATAACACCTTTACCTTTTAGATCGCTCAATTTGACTGTCTTCAGTTCATTATTTTTGTTGACCTGTTCAAGTGTAAAATCCGGCGCTTTTGAACCAACATCTACTTTTGTCACATCTTTGTTAACAGTAGAGACTAATGCATAAACTACCGCGGTTAGTAAAATAACCAATACAATTGTACGAAAGATTAAACGGTTTCTTTTTTTCTTCCCTTTATTTGCTTTAACTTGATCTACATTCACGATTCTCACACTCCCAAGCCATTATATCACGTGAAGACCCTCTCAAATTTGACTATTGTTTAACAATTTTGTTGGCAAGGTGTCGTATTTCCTTTACTTCGTGAGGTGTCAATGGTCTAGTATCACCCGGCTGCAACCCCTGTAAGGTTAATTCACCGTATTTTTCACGTTTTAATTTTTTTACCGGAAAACCAATCTGCTCCATCATTCTTCTAATGTGCCTGTTTTTCCCTGCGTTTAAAGTCAATTCTATAATAGATGTACCCTTACTTTTGTCAGTAGATAATATGTTGTAGCTGACTGCTTTTAGTAAATCATTATCTACTTTAACTCCTTTACGAAGTACATTAAGTTCACTTTTCTCAGGTATTCCACTTACTTTAGCAACGTATACTTTGCTAACTTCGTGTTTAGGGTGCATCAGTAAATTTGCAAACTCACCATCATTCGTTAAAAGTAGAATACCAGAAGTATTGTAATCTAAACGACCAATTGGAAAAATACGCTCTGGGACATGTTCCAAGAAGTCTGTTACAATCTTTCTGTTTTTGTCATCATTCAGGCTTGAAATAACCCCTCTTGGTTTATACAGCATGTAGTAGACAGGAATTTCTTTTTGCAATGGAACACCATCTACCTGTATTTCATCAGTTGAAGATGCCTTAGTCCCTAATTCTGTTACAGTTTTATTATTTACTTTTACTTTACCTTCAAGAATGAGTTGTTCCGCTTTTCTTCTTGACGTCACCCCACTCTGGGCTATTATTTTTTGTAATCGTTCTGAGTTTGTCATTAGAATCACCAAATTTCCTATTTTTTTTGCCTAATAATCCTTAACATAACAAAAGCGCAAGCGAAGTTGCTAACGCAAAGACTTATTTTATCCAAATACAATCGTTACAATTACGATTGAGGCTATTATACCAATTAAGTCGGCTAATAGTCCAACCTTTAGGGCGTAACGCATTCTTTTAATTCCAACTGCCCCAAAATAGACCGTCAATATATATAATGTTGTGTCTGTGCTCCCTTGCATGGTAGAGGCCAAACGTCCTATGAAAGAGTCAGGCCCGAACGTATCAATTAAATCTGTCGTCATTCCAAGTGCAGCAGTACCTGAAATAGGTCGAACGAGAGCTAATGGAATAATTTCCGGGGGAACGCCTACGAATGTTAATAATGGCTCCAATAAGCTGATAAACGCTGTCATTGCTCCTGATGCTTGCAGAATTGCGATCGACACAATCATCCCTACTAAAAAAGGAAGTAGAGAAAATGCCAACTTGACACCTTCTTTACCTCCTTCAACAAAAGTCTCATAAGTAGGAATTCGTTTGTAAGTCGCTGTTAATAAAACTATTAGAATAAAACAAGGGATAATCCAGGAACTTATTGTAGTGATAAAACCCATTATTATCTCTCCTTCATACTTTTATAAAAATAATAACGATCAATGATAAGTGCACTTGTTGTAGAAATAATCGTAGCTATAATTGTGGTCCCGACTATTTCAGTTGGTGAAACAGAATCATACTGCATACGAATCGCAATAACTGTTGTAGGTATTAAGGTTAGACTTGATGTATTTATTGCTAAAAATGTTATCATTGACCTGGACGCAGTATCACTTCCGCTTAAAACCTTCATTTGCTCCATGGCTTTTATCCCCATTGGTGTTGCAGCATTTCCCAAACCAAACATATTAGCTACTATGTTTGACAAAATATAACCCATCGCTGGATGATCACTCGGTATATCCGGAAATATTTTCTCAACAATTGGTCGAAAAGCCTTTGTTAACATTCTAAGTATTCCAGCCGCTTCGGCTACCTTCATCATTCCAAGCCAAAATACTAGTACACTGATTAACCCAAACGATAAAGTAACAGCATTATTTGCACTTTCAAATAAAGCTTTATTTACATTCTCCATTGTGCCGTTAAACATAGCATATATTATTCCAATCATTGCCATACAAGCCCAAATAATGTTAACCATGTACATCCATTCCTAATATTTGTCTATAGATTTTTTCAAGCGTTTCAAAAAAACCAGAAACAGCTACCTGTTTCTCAACGGAGGCTGTGGTCGTTTCATCTACTTGTCCAAAACCCCATTCATGTAAATTCATATGGTCAATCCAGTCGTTAGGATCCTCAATTGTGACCGCTATTAAATCAATTCCATTTTTACTGGCAGTTGAAACGAGCGTTCTGCCAGCACTTTTGGTATATCCTGTTTTTCCACCAGTCGTATATTCATAATAGGTTGTTAGTAATTTATTTTTGTTTTTCCAAGCATAATCCCTTGTTTCAGATTTATACATTTTAGTGTTCGTAATTTTGGCGAAAATTTTGTTATCCATTGCATATTGCATCAACAAAGCCATGTCATAGGCAGTTGAATAATGCGCTTTTCCATCAAGTCCACTCGGGTTCTCAAAATGGGTATTGGTCATGCCAATCCAGTGGGCTTTTTGGTTCATTAAATAGACAAAACCCTCCATACTTCCACCAATTTTTTCACTTATCGCAACAGCGGCGTCATTACCAGAACGTAACATAAGTCCATAAACGAGATCTTTTAATAGTATTTCTTCCCCCTGTTTTAAATAAATAGATGACCCCTCTGTGTAAACTGCTCGCTTGCTAGGATTAACCATTTCATTCATTTTTCCAGATTCTACAGCAATTATAGCTGTCATTATTTTAGTTATACTTGCAATTTTTTGTTTATCATGTGCTTTTTTTTCAAACAAAACTTCTCCAGTACTTCCATTCATTAAAATTGCGCTAGTTGCTGAAACACCAGGCTTTGCCAGGCTGTATAGTGGAAGTATTAAAATAAAAACTATTAATAGGCAAGAAAAGAGTGTAATTCGCATAAAAGGGGTCCTCCCAAGAACTTTAGTTTGTATATTCTATGCTTGGACAAAGTTGATATGAATATTTTTGCAATGCAAAAACCCGCTGACCAAATTTTATTTGATCAGCGGGTTTAAAATTAATTCTACTCACTCTCAGACATATGGCCGAACTTTTCAAAGAATAAGTCTGCCTCTTGGTCTAAATCATTATCTTCTATTGCCTCTGGTAAAGGTGGTAACTCGTCGATTGAAGAGAGCCCAAAGTAGGTCAGGAAGTCTTTACTTGTGCTGAATAACACTGGACGACCTATCGTGTCTTTTCTTCCAACCTCCTGTATGAGTGATCTGGCCAATAGGGTCTGAACGGACCGATCACTTTTTACCCCTCGAATGTCTTCTATCTCTGTTCTGGTAATTGGTTGCTGATACGCAATAATTGCTAGAGTTTCAAGTGCTGCTTGAGACATTTTATTCATTCTTGGATTTTCAAATAACTTTTGAAAATATTCATTATGCTGTGGTTTAGTAGTTAGATGAAAGGTTTCATTAGACCGCATAATCATGAAACCACGATCCGTATGTTCATAGTCAAACTTTAACTCCTCAATAAGATATTCAATCGTTGACGGATTCACTTCAATAATCTTAGAAAGCTGTTTTATTGTTACACCTGTATCACCGCTAGCAAATAACAATCCTTCCACAATGGCTTTATATTCTACGTTTTCCACTATTTTTCCTCCATATAAAAAACCTGTAACCCTTCAAGATGGTTTTCCTGTTCACAGTATACCTTTTTAGATTTCATCAGCTCCAATATCGCTATAAATGTGACAACAATATGTATACGAGACTGATAGACAAATAGGTCATAGAATGATATCCCCTGCTTTTCCAATTTTAATGTATCTAAAACCTCATTCATCCTTTGTTCAATGGGGATGTCCATTTTTTTAATTTTAGTATCCAGAGGTTCACTCCATTTTTTGCGCTCAAACAATTTGTTTAAAGCGCCTAACATATCGTAAATCGATGTATCATCATTTAACATCGGCTGGTTTGTTTCTATATGTTTAAACAAGATAGGTTCCCTAGTGTATATCTCATTAGATTCTACCTCTTTTTCTTTCAACGTCTCAGCGGCTTCTTTGTATTTCCTATATTCAATAAGACGGTGCATTAATTCCGCACGAGGGTCCTCCATGTATTCTTCATCTTCGTCTTCAACTTCCTCATTCGGAAGCAGCATTTGACTCTTTAGAGCAATTAAAGTTGCAGCCATAACAAGATACTCACTAGCAATATTCAGTTCCAGTTGTTTTAATGTATGTATATAATGCATGTATTGTTCTGTGATAATTGCAACTGGAATATCATAAATATCAATTTCATATTGTTTAATTAGATGAAGTAATAGATCAAGCGGACCTTCAAAAGTATCTAGCTTAACTTGATATGCTTGATTCATGTCACTACTTCCTTCCTATCAACCATTGTTCAGTTCACCTGCTTCATTATACCAAAAGCCAGCCCATTTGTATAAGTGGGCTGGCTTTTTCTTGGCAATAAAGAAAGTATAAGAATTTCTTTCTGCATAAGTGCAACTAAGGCTTTCGCCATAAAGGCTTGGCGATAAGCCAAGTTTTCTAAGGTTATTTGTCGTCGTTTATAGCCTCGTCACATTTATTATAAAAATGTTGGGTTAACTCATCTGCACAAACAGCATACTTATCCTGATAAACTTTACTTACTTCGATTACCATCTTTTTACCAATACCCATGTTACGATGAGAAGGACTTACAGAAATATGTTGGACAACTGCATTAATATTGTCCTCAATTCGCACCCCTACTGCACCAATGACATCTTCATCTTTCCATAAGTAGAGATGCCAATCTGGATTAGTTTCATATTCTTTAATTGTTTGCTGCAATTTTTTTACTTCCTTTTCAGCTGGCATAAAGGAAAGTAGACCCATTGCAATCTTTTCTAAATTCTTTTTAAACCTAATTAACATATATACCCCTCATTATGAAAATAACTTGCCTACCATGGAGAGCAAAAAGATAAATCCTACTCCTACTATTCAGAATAATACTTTATCCTGCTTTTCACCTTTACTCATTATAACATCATCCTTAGTAAGGGTTGTATATAGTCATATTTTAATCAGTTTTATTTGTCGACTTTACATACTGAGCTAAAAAACAAATATTAGCCAATACGCTACACCCCAAATGCTACTTATAACAATCAATGACGAAAATAAGATCCAATTCTTTTTACGTTGTCTCAAGTTTTTTCATCCTTTATCAGCATTAACTGATATTAGTTAAATCATACTACTATTTTTTACATTTGTCATCGGAGATACGCACTTTTTTAATCATTAAATACTTTAACTTCTTTCATTACGTCACCATTACTCATAGCTTTTGCATGCTCAATTCCAGAGGTAACCTGTCCAAATACAGTGTGAACACCATTTAGATGTGGCTGTTCATCGTGTACAACAAAGAATTGACTGCTTCCGGTATCCTTACCTGCATGTGCCATAGACAATGATCCTTCTACATGTTTATGAGGATTCCCCTCTGTTTCACACTTTATTGTATAGCCCGCAGAACCAGTTCCGTTTCCTTTTGGACAACCGCCCTGGCTTACAAAACCATCTATTACACGATGAAATGTCAACCCATCATAAAAATCTTCATTTGCTAGCTTTTCAAAGTTCTCTACCGTACCTGGTGCTTCATTTGGATAGAGTTCAAACTCGATTTTATTTCCATTTTCCATTAAAATATATCCTTTTTTAGCCATTTATTCGATCTCCTTTAAGTATATATTAAATAACTCAACCCTTATCTTATCACTTTATCATATATATTCAAGTTAGAAAGCACAAGGTTTTGGAACCTCAAACTACACATAAGACAGATCATTTTTGCTAACGTCCTGATAAGTTTCCCGTTTAACTACTAGCTTATCTACTCCATTTTCCACAAAAACCACACCTGCATTAGGATATCGATTATAATGGTTTGCCATTGAGTATCCGTAGGCGCCAGTTGCAAATACAGCCAAAATGTCTCCTGCTTCAACTTCAGGCAGTGGAAGGTCCCATATTAACATATCACCGGATTCACAGCATTTTCCCGCAATAGAACCTTTTTTTACAGCCTCTTCACGAACCTTATTCGCAATAACACCTTCATACTTCGCTTGGTATAAAGCAGGGCGCAGATTGTCTGTCATTCCTCCATCTACGGAAATATACGTCCGAATACCGGGGATGTCTTTCATTGAGCCCACTGTATATAATGTAATACCTGCATTTCCAACAATCGAGCGACCTGGCTCAATCCATATTTCTGGCAAAGGGATCTCTAATTGTGTTGCATATTGTTTAATAGCATTTGTAATTGCATACACATATTCCTTAACATCTAATGGGTGGTCATGTTGGGTATAACGGATTCCAAAACCACCACCAACGTTCAACACCTCAGGTATATACTGGTATTTATTTTTCCAATTTTTGATAGTGTCAAATAGAAGGTCTATTGTTTTCATAAATCTATCTGTCTCAAAAATCTGAGAACCAATGTGACAATGTAGCCCTTTAACATTAATTTGGCTGTGTTCAACTACCTGAAGAAACGCCTCCTCAGCCTGCCCATTATTCAAGCTAAAACCAAACTTCGAGTCTTCGTTTCCAGTCATAATATAATGATGTGTGTTAGATTCCACTCCAGGAGTAACTCGTAATAACACATTTATTTCATAATTATAGTTCTCTACAATTTCCTTGATTAGTTCAATCTCGTGAAAATTATCAACTACAATACAACCAACCTTGTTCTTGATTGCCATTAATAGCTCGTCATAGCTTTTGTTATTTCCGTGTAAATGTATTCTTTCTGTAGGAAAGTCAGCCTTTATTGCTGTATGTAACTCTCCTTGAGAAACAACATCTAAACTTAAGTTTTCCTGGTTAATAACCTGAAGCATCGCAATGGATGAAAAAGCTTTACTTGCGTATGCAACCTGGGCTTCAACGCCCAAATCTTTAAACGATTGTACAAATGATCTGCAATTTTCCCTAACAATAGAAACGTCGTAGACATATAAAGGTGTTCCATATTTTTCTGCTAACAGTGTTGCATCCATTCCTCCAATTTCTAGATGGCCAAGAGAATTTACCTGGAACGGATGATTATCTATAATCATGGAATAACCTCCCCCTACTTTAATTGATATAAAACAATTAATTTAATAGAAATACTTTACCATATCAGTCCCAAAAACAAAAGCACTGGGTTCAGTGCTTTTGTTTTTAGAGGACATCTATCTCGACATTTTACAGCGCATCTATGTTGATAACCCCTCCGATTCTTATTATCTCAGGTTTTCCTTCCTTGGAGGCTGTCGATAATTATTTTTCGGATGTACAATACTTGGACGATCATTGGACAGTGGTACCGGCACCCGCACAATTACTTGTACCATTGCCTTAGCGTTAAATGGCAATAATGGCCATAAATAGGGGGTTCTGATTGATTTTAGACTGGTTAAGAATAGCATGAATAAAGTAAAACCTATAACGAATCCCAACAGGCCAAAAGTAGCAGTTAAAATGACCAACAGCAGGCGTGCAAGCTTGTTGGCTGCACTTAGTTCATAGCTTGGGGTTACATAAGTTCCAATTGCCGCTAGAGCAATATAGAGTATTACTTCAGGACTAAACATCCCTACATCAATTGCAATTTGACCTATTAAAACCGCTGCAATTAACCCCATAGCCGTTGCTAGTGGTGTTGGGGTGTGTATGGCTGCCATCCTTAAAAATTCAATTCCTAAATCTCCTAGAATAATCTGAATATAGACCGGTATATTCCCTTCTTCTTTCAATCCAATAAACGCCAAGGGTTGTGGTAATAGTGATGGTTCCATAACGAACAAAAGCCATAAGGGTAAAAGGAATATAGACATTAATACAGCAATCATCCTTGCCCACCGAATAAATGTTCCAACTGCAGGCGCCTGTCTAAATTCTTCGGCATGTTGCATGTGGTGGAAGTAGGTTGTAGGTAGAATGATTAAACTTGGCGAAGTATCGACCATAATTAATACATGACCTTCCAAAAGGTGATTCGCAGCAATATCTGGCCTCTCCGTATAGCGTACCAGGGGGTATGGACTCCATTTACGTTTAATAATAAATTCTTCTATTGCTTTATCAGCCATAGTTATACCATCTACCTCTATTGCTTCTACTTTTTCTTTAATGACTTTTACCAGACCATCATCGGCTATATCCTTAATATAACTGATGCAAACATCGGTTTTTGATCGTTCACCTACCCTTAACATTTCGTTTCTCAGCCTTGGATCCCTGACTCTTCTTCTTGTAAGTGCAGTGTTTTCTATTATATTTTCTGTGTACCCATCTCTTGATCCTCGTATTACTTTTTCAGTGTCCGGCTCCTCTGGGGTTCGACCGGGATAATGACGTACATCTACCACGTAAGCAATTTTTTCTCCGTTTACAAAAATAACAATTAATCCAGATAATAACTCATCCACAACTTCATCCATGCTCTTTACTTCTTTAACTTGCTGATGTGGTATTCTATTTTTGATTATCTCAGACAGTTTTTTTACGTTTTTTTCAGAATCGTTTACTACCACCAAATCATGAATAATTCTTAATATAAGTGATGAGTCACATAGACCGGTTAGGTAATATAAGTGAACTTTCTTTTTCATAATAATAAGTTCACGGAAACCAAGATCAAATGACACACCTATACCTACCCGGTCTTTCATATAAGTGTCTACTTCTTTTATATCTGTAAAGACAGGATTTTCAGCTTTTTTCGTTCTCACTACTTTTTCCTCCCATTGATTATTTTACAAAGAAGGTCCATTGGAAAAGCGAACCAAAAATTTTACCTAAAACAATTGCCATTAACAACCACAGCAATTGTTTATCCACCCCAATTCGTTTAGAAATGATTGGAAAAACATTCAATACTTCTGTTAACGCTGCTGCTAGCATCCCGTTAAAAATGCCGTGAAAGATGCCCCAAATCATTAATACAAGTAGTGGTTGATCCCAGGTTGTTAACGTAAATGACATATAAACACCAAATAATGACCCGGCTATTACACAAGGGCCATACAGATGTATTAACTTCATTGAATGACTAAGTTGTATTAGTCTTGGTACAATGCCTAGTACCATTAAAAACGCTACAAACCCTGATCCTACTGCAAGTCCACTTGCCAGCCCAATGATTATTTCAACAATATTAATCAGGAACATGCTTGTCATTTAATCTGTTTTCATGATGGCTTACATACTGGTCAAGATTCTGTTGGTAGTTATAAATTTCTACTTCTAATGGGCTAGGTTCTTCATTAAATCGTTTCTTAAACCAATGATTGAAATAAAGTAACATGCCGGCACCAAGTCCCAAGGAATAAGGTATTTGGATCCACAATGGAAATTCACTATGCTCTCCAGTCAACAGGAAATGAAGTTTTTGTTGAACTTCCTGCATACTGACATCATAATGAAAGTTCATAATTGTCATTGCTGTTCCAATAAATAATAAAAGCCAGACAAATGCTACAACTAAAACAGAAATATCCTTTTTTGGTTTTTCTAGTCGTATAATCGTTTGCTGGGGTCCAATTAATTGAAATTCCAAATCAGACCATAACTTAGATAGGTGATCAACAATTAAAAAACTATCGACTATGACTATATTATTGTCCTTTGGTGTGATTCGGTAAATAAGTGTATCTTCCAACTCACTTTTGATTTCAGCGGGCCCAGAGGTATATGCAATATGCTTTAATTTAACGTATTGTAACTTATCAACCGTAATACTTTTTTTCATACGTAAGTAGACAATTTCCATAACCCGTCACTCACCTCGTTTTTGTGTATATAGAATAGTGTCTGTCAATTTGCTATTTTTATCACGATTGATTTAAGAAAAACTATTATTAGAAAACTTGATCTATAGCCAAAAAAAAGGACACCACAATATGCGGTGTCCTCTATGTACATTTAATCCATTACTTTTTTCATTTCGTCTAAAATTTTCTTCTCTAATCGAGAAACCTGGACTTGCGATATTCCGAGTCTTTCGGCAACCTCTGATTGTGTTCGATCTTTATAATAACGCAAATATACAATAAGTCGTTCTCTTTCATTTAATCCTCTGATAGCTTCTTGTAGTGATAATTTATCAAACCATTTGGTATCCTGGTCTGCAATTTGGTCCAATAAAGTGATTGGGTCTCCATCATTTTCAAATACAGTTTCATGGATGGAATGAAGTGTTTTCGTAGCTTCCTCAGCTTGTACTACTTCTTCAGGTGTAATTTCTAATATATAGGCAATTTCGTTAACGGTTGGCGATCGTCCGAGTTCTTTGGTAAGTTCATCTCTCTTTTTACGTACCTTATTACCAGTTTCCTTTAGAGATCTACTAACTTTAACACTGCCGTCATCCCGGATGAAACGTTGAATTTCTCCAATTATCATTGGAACAGCATAGGTTGAGAACCTGACATTATAGGACAAATCGAACTTGTCAATCGATTTAATTAATCCAATACTGCCGATTTGAAAAAGATCATCTGAATCATATCCTCGATTAATAAATCGTTGAACAACTGACCATACCAACCTGACGTTTCTTTCAACCAATATATCTCTTGCTGATTTATCACCATTTTGACTTTTATGAATGTATGCTTTCACTTCTTTATCCGTTAATTGCGCTTCACGTTTTTGTTGCTTTACATCCATCGACATAGCCCTATTTACAAACCGTTTTACTATTTGTTAACTGCTTTTTCATTATAACTGTAGTGCCTTCTTGTACGGTTGAAATCACATTAACGGAGTCCATAAAGTTTTCAATTATGGTGAAACCCATTCCTGAACGTTCAAGCTCAGGCTTGGATGTGAATAAAGGCTGGCGGGCTTCTTCAATATCCACGATGCCAATTCCTTTATCCTTGATGATAAGCTCAATTTCATCATCGTACAATTTACATTCAATAGCTATTTTGTGGTCAGGCTCATTGTTATAACCATGAATAATTGAATTTGTTACCGCTTCAGAAACAACTGTTTTAATCTCAGTTAATTCATCCATGGTTGGATCTAGCTGTGCTATAAAAGATGCGACAAGTACGCGTGCAAATGATTCATTTTCACTGATACTAGAAAACTCTACATACATTTCATTCTTCATGAAGCCACCCCCAAGGTAAAAAGTGCACTGCGTTCATCTTCTTCTAAGCGGATTATTTTAAATAAACCGGACATTTCAAAAAGTCGTTTTACTGGCGGTGAAATAGAACAAACCACCATTTCTCCACCTAACTGTAATACTTCTTTATATCTTCCTAAAACAACACCTAACCCAGAACTATCCATGAATGTAACGGATTCAAGATTTAAAATAACATGCCTTACAGCGTTCTTTTCTATCCTATTTTTCCATTCGTTTCTTAATCCCTCAGCTTCATGATGATCCAATTCCCCTTCTAAACGTACAATCAGAACATCTTCATTTACTTCAAATGTAGAAATCATCCCCACAAATTCCCCTCCTTACAATAAGTTATATGGATTACTTTCTTTATACGGCTACGGTTTTCCTGCAAAGTGCCAAAAGAAGTATCGTTTCGACAAAACTAGTTGTATTTAGCTATTTTTTGTAAGGTACGATTGAAAAGTACAAATATACTTGCAGTCTCCGTTTCAGTTTTAACTACTAATGGTGTTTTAGACAAGGTTTTATTACCGTCTTTGACAATCAGACTGCCAACTTTTTCTCCTTTTTTCAGTGGTGGCGTAATTGATTGTTCTAGTTGTACGTTTGTTTTAAACTCAGGTTTCTCTCCCTTTTTATAGACAACACTAATTGACTCTGATGCAACAACTTTTGTGTCACTCTCTTTAGCTTTAAGTAAATGTAAATTTGCTACTTGTTTTCCCTTTTTGTAAAGGTTCGTTGTTTCAAAGTGTTGAAAACTATAATTCAGCATGTTTGATACAATAGAATTACGAATCTTTGGTGATTCTGCTCCCATTACTACTGCTATTATCCTCATGTCGTTCTTTTTTGCGGTAGCAGTTAAACAATATTTAGCCTCACTGGTATAACCTGTTTTCAATCCATCAACCCCAGGATAAAATCTCACTAGTTTGTTTGTGTTTACTAACCAGAATTCATCTTCTTTACCCTTTCTTAAATAATCTTCATATAAAGAAGTATATTCCGTTATCGTTTCATAATTTAACAAATGCTGTGCAATAACGGCCATATCATATGCCGTTGAATAGTGATCTTCTGCAGGTAAACCCGTTGGATTTTGGAATTTGGTATCCTTTAGTCCTAAGGCTTTTACTTTTTCATTCATTTTCTTAACAAAAGCTTCTTCGCTTCCAGCGATCCGTTCAGCAAGAGCGACACTCGCGTCGTTTCCAGAAGCGATTGCAACACCCTTTAACAGATCGTTAACGGACATTTCTTCGCCCGCTTCCAGGAATATCTGGGAACCGCCCATAGATGCTGCATTTTCACTGATGCGAATTTTTTCATCTAATTGAAGTTTATCATTATCTAAAGCTTCCATAATTAATAAAAGCGTCATTAGTTTCGTCATACTAGCTGGTGGAAGCTTTTCGTGTGCATTTTTATCATAAAGTATTGTGCCTGTATCCTGTTCAAGTAATATAGCAGATTTCGCTTTTGATGCTAGATTTAATGAATCAGTTTTTTTCTTATCCGATTTATCTTCCTCGGCATAAACGGGCATAGAAACCCCCAGATAAACTATCAATACAGTGCAAAGCAAAATAATCCAATTTTTCATATCATTTACCTCCAACTTTCTATTTATTTCTAGGTTTTCCAATATATTCCCTTTTTATAACTAACTTTGAAACTAAAGTACAAACTATTAACAAAAAAACACTCAAATTTCAGAACCGCTGAAATTTGAGTGTTTTATCATAGGCAGATAAGAAAGTATAAATTCTTTCTTACTGCATAAGTGCAACTAAGTCACTCGCCATTAAGGCTTGGCGAATACTAAGTTTTCTAATGTTTATTTTGTTGTAATTACGTCATAAATTAATGGAGGTGTCTCAACATTGTCAGTTGTTATTGTAATGCTCTGATACAATTTTTCTTTAACAGAATCTAGATTTGAGTCATTAGCGTGTATTGTTAAAAGGGATTCACCTTCTTTAACGTCATCACCAATCTTCTTATGAAGAACAAGACCAACTGCTAAATCGATCTTTGATTCTTTAGTAGCTCTTCCTGCACCTAGCATCATTGCTGAAGTCCCTATATCATTAGCATTAATTGCAGATATGGTACCAGCAGACTTAGCAGGGAGCTCTACTTTATAAGTAGCTTGCGGTAACAGTTCTGGATCATCAGCTACACTTGCATCCCCACCCTGTGCGGTCAGGAAAATTTTAAAGTGTTCAAATGCTTTACCATTTGCGATATTTTCTTCTAGCATTGCCCGTGCCTCTTCCATAGTCTCTGCTTTTTTAGCTAACAGGACCATTTGACTGCCAAGTGTAAGACATAATTCGGTTAAATCTTCCGGTCCTTTACCTTTAAGTGTTTCGATTGCTTCTTTAACTTCTAATGCATTGCCAATTGCACGTCCTAATGGCTGTGACATATCAGATATTACCGCCATCGTATCCCGTCCAACTTTGTTTCCGATTGCGACCATAGCTTCAGCTAGGTTCTTCGCATCAGCTAGTTCTTTCATAAATGCTCCTGCACCGGTTTTAACATCCAGAACAATAGCGTCTGCTCCTGAAGCTATCTTTTTACTCATAATAGAGCTTGCTATTAGAGGGATGGAATTAACCGTAGCTGTTACATCACGCAAACCGTATAGTTTCTTATCCGCAGGTGTTAAATTCCCAGATTGTCCAACTACAGCTACCTTATTCTTATTTACTAACTCGATAAATTTCGAACCGGAGATTTCTACATGAAAACCTGGGACCGATTCCAACTTATCGATAGTTCCACCAGTATGACCTAGACCTCTTCCACTCATCTTGGCAACTGGAACACCAAGAGAGGCAACAAGTGGTGCTAAAACCAGAGTAGTTGTGTCTCCCACTCCACCAGTAGAGTGTTTATCTACCTTAATACCTGCGATGTTAGAAAGATCTATCGTATCACCTGAATTAACCATTGACGATGTCAGCATTGCCCGTTCATCCTCAGACATATCCTGAAAATAAATCGCCATTAACAATGCACTAACCTGGTAATCAGGTATTTCGTCTTTTGTGTATCCGTCAATGAAATAGTCAATTTCTTCTAATGTTAAACTTTTACCGTCGCGCTTTTTCTCGATTAAATCATACATTCTCATGGCAAAAACACCTTTACAAGATTTTAGGATAATGTTTGAATAATTTTTTTGACAAATTGAAGGAAGTTTTCTCTTACTTTTTCAGTTGTTTCCATAACTTCATCATGCGTGAGTGGCTGATCAAGAATCCCCGCAGCCATATTTGAAATACAGGAGATTCCTAGCACTTTTATCCCTGCATGTCCTGCTACAATAACCTCAGGAACTGTCGACATTCCAACTGCATCCCCTCCAAGAGTACGTAACATCTTGATTTCAGCAGGCGTCTCATAAATTGGACCTGTATTTCCCACATACACGCCTTTTTGAATGGATAAACCAAGTTGATTTGCGCAAGACTGTGCATGCTTTACAAGTTCTCTATTGTACACCTGCGACATATCCGGGAATCGGACTCCCAAACGATCATCATTAGGTCCAAGCAACGGGTTATCTCCCATATTGTTGATATGATCTGTTATTACCATTAAATCTCCAGGTTCAAATCCTTTATTAATTCCACCTGCGGCATTCGTTACAATAACTGACTCAATTCCAAGCTCTTTCATAACACGGACAGGGAATGTAACCTGTTGCATACTATAGCCTTCGTAATAATGAAACCGTCCTTGCATTGCAATTACTTGCTTACCTTCAAGTGAACCAATTACGAGCTGTCCTTTGTGACCGGTAACCGTCGATTCCGGGAAATGCGGAATGTCTTTGTACGGGATTGTAATTGGTTGTTCAATTTCATCACCCAATACTCCTAGACCTGACCCAAGAATCAAGCCTAACGTTGGTTTTGATTTTATTTTACCTTTAATAAATGTGCATGCTTCTTGTATTTCATTTTTGTACATGGAAAATTCCCCCTATTTAATTTCTTTCAAAAAACTTATTCCGTATTTTGGCATCACTGTGTTAAAGTTTTCAGCAATTGTAGCACCAATATCAGCAAAGGTTTCTCTCTCCTTGATAGCTGATCCTTTTTTAATGCCTTTATGATAAGCTAATAATGGTACAAATTCACGTGTATGATCTGTACCTGAATGAACCGGATCATTACCATGATCTGCAGTGATTAATAACAAATCATCATCTTCAAGTTTATTTAATACTTCTGGAAGTCTTGCGTCATAAGCCTCTAAAGCTTTTCCATAACCCTCTGGATCACGACGGTGACCATATTTGGCATCAAAATCAACTAGATTTAAAAAACTGATACCATGAAAATCTTTGTCCATCGATTCAACTAATTTCGTCATTCCATCCTCATTATCAGTAGTCCGGATTTCTTCTGTAACACCTTCTCCATCGTATATGTCTGATATTTTCCCTAGAGCTATTACATCATGATTTGTATCCTTTAATTCATTCATTACTGTGCGACCGAATGGTTTAAGTGCATAGTCATGTCTGTTGGATGTGCGTTGAAATGCACCAGGAGTTCCTACAAACGGACGTGCAATGACACGGCCAACCATATATTTTTCATCAAGGGTTAATTCCCGGGCTATTTCACAAATACGATACTGTTCTTCGATTGGCACAATATCTTCATGAGCAGCTATCTGGAGAACTGAATCTGCCGATGTATAGACAATTAGTGCTCCTGATTCCAAATGCTCTTTCCCTAATTCATCTAATATTTCAGTACCTGAAGCGGGTTTATTACCAATAATCTTTCTTCCTGACTTTGTTTCTAATTCTTCAATTAATTCTGCAGGAAATCCTTCTGGAAAAGTTCTAAATGGTTGATCAATATGTAAACCCATAATTTCCCAATGGCCAGTCATCGTGTCTTTTCCATTTGAAGCTTCCTGCATTTTGGTGTAATGTGCCTGTGGTTGATCTTGGCTATGGATTCCTTTGATTTCACGGATATTACTAAGTCCCAGTTTCTCCATGTTTGGCATATAAAGACCATTCATGTGTTCTGCAATATGTCCCAATGTATCCGAGCCTTTATCATTAAATTTTTCAGCATCAGGTGCCTCACCAATACCTACTGAGTCCATAACTATTAGAAAAACGCGTTTAAAATTATTCATGTTATTACCTCCTGTGGTTATATTCCCAAACTTCCATAAATATATGTCTATATGTGTTATTCATTAGGTTGTAGGATGTCAGACAACTAAAAATGAAAGACTAGGCTCTAGGATGAAAATTATTATAAACATCTTTAAGCCTTGACTTAGATACATGCGTGTAAATTTGCGTAGTTGAGATGTCAGCGTGTCCTAGCATTTCCTGCACAGCTCTTAAATCTGCTCCATTTTCCAGCAAATGTGTAGCGAACGAATGTCGTAAAGTATGTGGTGTTATATTTTTTTGAATTTGTCTATCCATTGCTACAGCTTTAATTATTTTCCAAAAACCTTGTCTGGACAATGGTCTTCCATGCTGATTAAGAAAAAGAATATCCTCCTTTTTCTTCCTGAGAACTATATTACGGGAATTCTGCAAGTAATCCTCAATCGCATCTTTTGCCACATCTCCCAGCGGTACAATCCGTTCTTTAGAGCCCTTCCCTAAGCATTGAACGAACCCCATTGTTAAGTGAAGGTCACTTACCTTTAATGTAATTAGTTCTGTCACACGTAACCCTGTAGCATACAATAATTCAAGCATGGCCTTGTTTCTAATTTCGAGCGGTTTTCGCCCATTAATGGTAAGCAGATTTTCCACGTCATTAGATGACAGTATTGATGGCAGTTTTCGGTCTTTTTTTGGTGTTTCAATATGTATGCTTGAATCCTCAATAACGATTTGCTCGCGAACCAAAAATTGATGAAACGAGCGAAATGTTGAGAGAGATCGTGCTATTGTAGCTGATGATTTATGTTCATCTTTTAACACATATAAAAACCCTAGTAAATCACTACGGGTAATCGAATTCCAATCCGTTTTATGAAGTTCGCTTTCCAAATAGTGCGTATACCGTTTTAAGTCACGACGATACGAACTAATTGTATTATCAGAAAGCCCGCGCTCAATTTGTAAATAATGAAAAAAATCATCAACCGCATGATTAAGCATACATCTTATTCTCCTAGTCGAAAAAATAGATTAAATCGATCCATAAAATCTTCATTCGAATCAAATACCTTTACAGCAGGTCCTTCAGGGGTATCGTAACGATGGTACTCATTGTATTCTGCATGCATCATTCGTAATCCAAAATAAAATAGAAATGTACATGCTGTAAAAATCACAAAAACTTTTAGCGTGTCCCATAACATCCTCTTCATCTAGCATATCTCCTTTATTGAAGCTCCACTATTAAAAGATATGCCAAAAAACAGGAACAATATACATAAAACTATAAAACTAGAGTCAAAATATTCCCATCCTAAAAATAACTCATTTTCTAACTTTTGTAAAACACTACTATAAACGCGTAGACTTTAAATTTGGCAAAGCTGTGACATTATATATCACTACGGAAATACACTGCGCTTTTTTTAAAATTGTGAAAGTCAGCTTGAGCAGTTGCTTTCGATTCTGACAGTGCAAAAAAGCCCTTTTTCTACAGAAAAAAGGCACCTTAACTAAATACTGCTGCTAAGTTGATTTAACAGTTACTTTTTGACACTGTTTACAAACACCATGAAACGTTAGGCGGTGGTCCTTTACTTGAAAGCCCCAATCATTTTCCACAATTTTCTCTACGTCTTCCAATAAATCATCTACTATCTCTTCGACTGATCCGCATTCAATGCAAACTAAATGGTGATGAAAGTGTTCTGCACCTTCTTTGCGAAGATCATACCTTGAAACACCATCACCAAAATTAATTTTGTCAACAATTTTCAGTTCCGATAATAATTCTAATGTACGATATACAGTTGCAAGGCCAATTTCTGGAGCTTTATCTTTAACTAGCAAATAAATCTCTTCTGCACTTAGATGATCTTCTTCTCGTTCCAACAATACTCTAACTGTTGCCTCACGTTGTGGAGTCAGCTTGTAGCTTTGTGCATGGAGTAGCTTTTTAATTCGATCAATTCGGTGTTCCATGGCAAGTCTCCTCCTCACTATTCCCACTTATATTATATGCACAGTTGAAACGAGTGTCAAAGTATAATTATTATAAACTACTAATGATAACTATTATTATATAGTAATTACTATTTCGTGTAAAACGTTCTGATTAATGCTTCCATTGCTTCATTTGAAGCATATGCTTCTATTAAAGCGGCAAGTAGTGCTCCAGCTAGCAATAGCACAAAAACAATCACATATTGGCTGAGTGGCTTTACTAACGGCTTGGACAACCGTCTTGAAAAAAGTTTATTCAGCAAAGTTAAAGAAAATATCATCGATAAACTACCTGCTATCAGGTAAATTGGTATAATCACTAGATTTTGTGGAGCTATCGACAATGAGGCAAGAAGCAAACCTTCTAGACTTAGCCGATTAACAATAAATCCGACAGAAAAACCGACGACTAACCCTTTCAAAAACAGTAATATCCAAATAATAGGCAAGCCAACAACTGACAGTCCAAGAATAAATAACAGAACTAAGTATTTAGCGTGATAGTAAAAACTATCTTTAAGTATCTCTTCATTATCAAACTCTTGACTTCCAGCAATTTGTTCAAAAAAACGTTCAAGGTAAAAGAATAGGTCCTGTTTCTGTATAAAACTCATGCTGTTTACAATAACTGCACCAAAAATGACCCCTGTTAGAAATAGAACTAACATAAATAAATAAATAGTTGCGTATTTTTTCACGTGATCTGCGATAAATAATTTATTTTGAAACATTGGAGTCCCCCACTCTTAGAGAAACTTGGATCTTATATGCGCATGTCCTGATTTTTTAGCAGTAAAGAAATATAAACCTTTCTTTCTGCTTAAGTATAACTAGGGATTTTGCCATAATGCTTGGCGAGAAGCCAAGTTTTCTAATCCTAAGTCTCTAAAATTTCTTAAGTAGTACAAACTATCGTATACTTTTAAAACTATGAGGAATTCCAACCAAAAATACCACAATCTATTAATTTCTTCTATTTTTTAAGCTATTTTTGAAAAGATTAGGTTTATGACACAATTTCTATAAACTGCGACGTAGTGAAAATTTTATCGACGACCGTTCCGGCAGAATACTTCGCTTTCCGCGGGCACGGCCTCAGTCTCCTCAGAAGCAAAGAGCGCTTCTTCCGGGGTCTTCGGACTCGTGCTGTTCTAAGCAGGAGTCTTCGTATTCTGCCTACACTAAGATAGAAAGCTTCTCATTAATTCTGTGTTTTTACGGGATTCTTCTCTCTTGAACAGAAACCTATCTAAGCGGAGGAAAAATGCGAGACTCCAATGGGAAAGGAACAGTCTGAAGACCCCGCAGTGAGCGGTTTTTGCTCCGAGGAGGCTGAAGCGTTCCCCATGGAAAGCGAGTGTTTTTTAAGCAGCGCTGGACCAGCACCAATTTAGTCAAGGTTGGCAGAAAATAAACATAGCAGTTACGTCGCAGTTTATATCAACTGCGAAGAAAATTATTTATTTATATTACTATTTTAACAGATTGAGTATCCCCCTACTAAGAGGGGTTAATGCTCCCATACTTCCCGCCACCACCAGCGGTTATTATTAATTTCCCATTGCGCATATCTACAATTGCATTTGCTAATTTTTCTGGTACGATTTCTGTTAGACTGTTTAACGGGACATGGTGAATAATATTCATTTCCGTGTTAAAATTTTCCAGTAGTTTTTTGTATGTTTTCGGGCCAAGTGATGGTAAATATTCGAGTGGGACTTGATACATATATGGTGGCCGTTCAGGCTTCGGCTCCCTTGCACTTGCAAGCTCTTTTATTCGATCGAAAACACCTTTTACGATTTTAGTTGATCCACAAGCGGGACAAACTGTGGTATTGGTTGTTAATGGTTCGTAACATTTACTGCACACTGTTGTGTAATATTTGCCCAGTAATGGATTCATTCCGAAATTACACTTTATCCTTCTGTTTTTCACACGATGCAATGCCCAGTTAAACTCCTTAAACGACGGTTCTTCCATTTCGATTTTCTGATATTCACGTCCGATTTTCCCCAAGGAATGAGCGTCTGAGTTAGTAACAAATGTAAATGCATGGAGCTCTGCTATTTGGTCTGCCATATCCGTATCTGAGCTGAGACCCAACTCGACCGCATCGATTAAATCCGGGTCAAAGATTTCTGTTAATGATTGCTTTACTCCCTTTCCGTAGGTACTTTTAAAAGGCGTGAACACGTGAGCCGGAATGAACAGACCATCAAGTTCCTTCACTTTATACTGGAGTGCCTTAGCTGACCCGTAGTAACGTTGCGAGCTTAAGTTAATATTTGTCATCTTAGTCGACAACCACTCCGTAAATTCTTCCATTTTTGCTAATGTAGAAATGTAGCATAAGACATGTACAGGACCTTGACAGTTTTCATCGTAAACTTCTATTTCTGAACCAAGTAATAATGTTACATCCTCAAATTTAATCCCACCATCCTTCAGTTCATAGGCCTGTTGCGAATCTATAAGCTGCTTTAACTCCTGTTGAACATGTGGGGCGTGGCAATCTATTATTCCCACCAGATCGATACCTTTATTTCTACTTGATTCTATCAAAATATTTGTTAATGTTAAACTTTTGGCACCTGTAATTTTTACTGGTTTGTCATACATATCTCTACCTATATGAATGTGCAGATCAGCAAAGAACGGCTGTAGCATTACTTACATCATCTCCTATGTCCGTTAAGACTTTCACATTCCCTTTGACCGCAGATATAGAATGGCATAATTAGTTTTCGCATCATGTATCCGTTTTTCCATCACGTACTGCTCTGCTTCTTCAAGTGTTAACTCTAGCAATTCTACAAATTCGTCATCGTCACCATCTACTTTTTCTTTTAACACTTCTAGTTTATCACTTTCGTATATATACATGAGTTCGTCGGCAAAACCAGGTGATGTGTAAAATGAAGCTACAAACTTTAATTCACTTGTTGTATAGCCTGTCTCCTCTTCTAATTCTCTAATTGCTGTTATTTCCGGCTTCTCACCTGGTTCTAATTTACCCGCTGGAATTTCAACAAGTGACTTTTCTAATGGTTTACGGTACTGTTCCACAAAAACAATCTTGTTATCCTTTGTAATTGGGATTATCGCCACTGCCCCTGGATGTTTAATAATTTCCCGTTTAGACGTTTTACCATTCGGCAGGGTCACATCATCAACTTGTAAATTTACAACTTTTCCCCTGTATATTTTTTCTGTATGTATCGTTTTTTCTTCAAACTTCCGCATGAATATCCCTCCAATTTTATTACTTTCCCCATTTTAACATAATTTAATAGCTGGTTTATGGCCTGAAATAGTTGTATTTTTATGCACTAGTTCCTACACTATTTGTATTGGAACTAAAATGGAGGCTAAGAAAATGAAAACAAATCGCTTGGGTAAATCAGATATTTATCTCACAGATCTGACGCTTGGTTGTATGTCAATTGGAACGAACCCCACTAAAGCAAATGAAATTATTGATGCAGCTTTAGATGCAGGAATCAATCACCTTGATACAGCTGATTTATATGACTTTGGTCTCAATGAAGAAATTGTTGGAAAGTCGATTAAAGATAGGCGTCAAGATATTGTTTTAACAACTAAGGTTGGTAACTATTTTGACAGTGCTAAGAAAGACTGGCATTGGGATCCGTCAAAACTGCATATTAAAAACGGATTAAAAGACAGTCTACGGCGACTGCAAACAGATTACATTGATTTTTACATGCTTCACGGTGGAACGATTGATGATCCTATCGACGAAACAATTTCAGCCTTTGACGAATTAAAACAGGAGGGGCACATTCGTGCGTACGGTATTTCTTCAATCAGACCAAATGTAATTCGCGAGTATGTAAAGCGCTCTTCTATTGACGGAGTAATGATGCAATACAATATGCTAGATCGTCGTCCTGAAGAAGAGATTCTGAATTTGTTAAACGAGCACGACATTAGTGTTCTGGCGCGTGGCCCATTAGCCAAAGGAATGCTGAGTGAAAAAGGGAAACAGCAAATTGAAGAAAAAGCTCAAAATGGATTTCTTGACTACTCACGACAAGAATTATTAGAGATCTATCAGGAACTGTCAAATACTGCTGATAAATCCTTACTAAGTGGTACGGCCTTCCGCTATGATTTATATCACCCTGCTGTTGTTAGCGCAGTATTCGGAGCAAGTTCACCAGATCAAGTAAACAGCAATGTCGCCCATCATGAAGCAGCACCTATGACTCGTGAATTGTATGCTTCACTGCAAGCTATAACAAAACCAATTAAATACGATAAACATCGTTAGTAACTGAACCAGAGCATAACTTGCTCTGGTTTTTTTGACGATAAGCCTAGTTTTCTAACTTTCTCCAAGAATTAATTTCCATTGATAATTATTCCCTCACCACATATAATAGGAACAAATGTTCTAATTAACTTGAGGTGAGGGAACTAGTATGGATTATTCCACATATCCGCGAAATGATATACTTTGTATAGATATGCGTTCATTTTACGCAAGCGTCGAAGCGGTTAAACTGGGATTTGACCCAATGACGGTTCAATTAGCTGTTGTTGGTGATACAAACAGAACAGGAAGTATTGTTCTTGCAGCTTCTCCAACATTAAAAAGGAAGCATGGTGTCAGCAACGTTAGTCGTTTTTTTGAACTTCCAGATGATCCTGACATTCACATAGTAAATGCCCATATGGCTGATTACTTAAACGTTTCTATGGAAATCACAAAATTGATAAACCAATATGTACCAAAGGAAGCTATCCACCAATATTCTGTTGACGAGGTTTGGGTTACGGTAAACGGACTTGAAAAGTTGTTCGGTGGCAAATGGCAAATTGCCAGGCTTATTAAGCGGGATATCCTGGAAAACATCGGAATAACTTGTTCAATCGGGATAGGTGACAATAAATTCCTTGCCAAAGTCGTTATGGATTTGCATGCAAAGAAAGCTGGAATAGCTGAGTGTAAGTACGAGGATGTTAAAGAAAAACTATGGCCGTTTCCAGTCCAGGATATTTGGGGAATAGGTCGAAGAATGCAAAACAATTTAAACAGAATGGGAATAGTGACGCTAGGACAGCTGGCAAAATTTCCATTGAAACAAATAAAAAAGCGTTTTGGCGTTATGGGAGAACAGCTGTACTGGCACGCCTGGGGCATTGACCTTAGTCCTGTTCTTGGTGATTTCACAAAAACAGAGCAAAAAGGATTTGGCCATGGGATCTCTCTATTACGTGATTATTCCAAAGACGAAGTTGCTGCATGTATTCTTGACCTTTGTGAAGAAGTTTGTCGCCGAGCCAGAACCGCTAAAAAATCGGGGAAAACCATTCATCTTGGTATATCCTATTCAAAACTCACTGGTGGAGGATTTAGCCGTTCTAAATCAATCATGCTCCCAACAAATACTACAATGGAAATTTACAGCGTTTGCATGTACCTATTCAACGAATTTTATGATGGAGTCAGTGATGTCCGCCATGTATATGTCACGTTAGATAAACTCTATGACGATGAGGAAACGCAATTAGATTTATTTGATGAAAATAAACCGAAGAAAAAGGATATTGGCTATGTGATGGATTCTATACGTGATAAATATGGCGCTACTGCCATACTTCGAGCAACAAGCTATACTGACGCGGGAATTACCATCGGAAGAAGTGAAAAAATAGGTGGTCATAAAGCCTAAATATTGTTTTAACAAAAACCCCACTGAATGAATATTCGCTTTTTTGTGTTTATTTTTTTCATAAATGTGATACTATTGCTTTAAACACATAAACAAAGATGAGTGCGATGAGTGCTAGGAACATGGGGGACAAAAATGAATAAGAATTTAATTAAACAGCTCTATTGGGTTATGCCTGGAGTAATTATTGTTTTTGGGTTGGTTTTATTATTTTATCACAACTATTCTGAAGTTACCGAGCCACCTGAACCGAATTGGAGCAGAGCCTTAACTATTGGAAAAACCGAAATAAATAAGCTGCCTCCTATAAGAGAGACAAAAGATGGAAACTACATCATAACAAGAGTAGATGATCAAAAACTAGCTACAACAACGATTAACAAGGAATTCACAGTAAAAGACGAACAAAACTTTGATATACCTATAGACAAGTGGTCTCAGGTTTATCTCCAGGATGACCATATTATCTACTTTGATTACACAAATATAAAGGATCAGAATAAGAATGAAATTGTATCTAATGTTAAGGAATTCTATCCTTTAGAAAACACTATTTTTTATATAAAAGGACAAACGCTCTACCAATTGAACCCTGAAAATAAAGAATCAACAAAGGTTATGGATGTTAACTTGGATAAGCAAAACATCGCCTTTCAACAAAATGAAAATGGGTCATATATATTAACGTCTGCAGTAAATTCCGGAAAAATTATTATCCAACTAAAACAACTAACAAATGGAAATCTCAATAGTCTATATCAAACGGCAATAAAAATAAATCCGAGTAAAGTTGTAAAGGGGATTTCGTTTACTATTAACAACCAGAAATTAGCTATATTGCTACAGGAGGCACTTCAGTCTCCTCAAGGACCACCTGAATACTTCAACTATTTTATGCAGACATCACTTACAGGGAAAAGTTCACCAACATTACATGAATTAACATTTGATGATCCCGCTGGAAATGGTGAATTAACAGAGGTTTCAAGCGTCTCCCTAAAGTATAATAATGAACGCCCAACTTTGTTATTTCAGGCGAATGGAGAAACCGAAACACAATACAATGATGGTAAAGCTTTTAATATATATAAAACCGAAATAAAAGAAAACGGCCAAACCATAACCAAACGACGAAGTAACACGCCTGCAATGTCAATGAAACCGCAGTGGGTTAATAATGAATCAATCGCGTGGTTGGACATGGACTCGGATGGCAGTAGGATAAACATTTCATCCCGTGACATTGCGGCAATAAGTGAACTGACTGCGTTCAACTCAGATGATTGGGTCCGAGCACTTGGTAAAACACTTGGCATGATATCTTCATCTGTTTTTGCTTTTGCGATTTCAGCTCTATGGTTTATATGGCCAGTTGCTTTCATTGCTTTTATGTATATCTTTAAAGGAAAAGTAATGAATCATAATCCAGTTTGGACATTTTATAGTGGAATTGGGATATATGCTATTGCTGCACTAGCCTTCAGAAAAAGTTTTTTCGTCAACAATATCTATATAAATGCACCCCAATATTTAACTTTTAATTGGAGTTCCTTTTTTTACATGATATTATTTGCTATTGTAGCTTTCGCCATTACGCAACTGACAAAAAGATACAATGGATGGGACAGTTCAGTAAGACTTGTATACTTTATGGGTTTACACATTTTGTTGCTGACAACATTCTTTGGGCCATATATAGTGTAATAAAAAAACACGTTATAAATGTGATTAAACATTTATAACGTGTTTTTTTTATTGCCCCTATACTATGATTACTACATATAGTTTTATGAATAGTACACAGCGATGGACTACTACACTACCTCCTACCATGATTTCAATAGATTCTTTAATCAATTTACCAAAAATCATGTTCAACGACCATTCATTTTCTTAAGCAGCCGAGTATACTACTTATAAAACAAATAAGGGAGTTTTATTATGAGTAAGTATAAAATAGTTGTTGACACAACTAATAAGAAGAACAGTGCCCTACAGCGGTATAATTTAATTACACGGAATGAAATAAATGCCCACATTGAGACCTATACAATTGATAGTGGAGAAATTTATTGTGTAGAGGCTGGACCATATTCAGAGAAAAAGTACGCTCTTCAGGATGTTGATAAAATTAAAGGCTTGGGAATAAAAAATGCCTTTATTACAAGTACATGATCAGACAAGTTTACCGTAAATTAATTACAAGAAGCAACCTTCTAGTATTAATAGAAAAGTTGCTTTTTTGGTATTAGTTATTACATACAAACTGTACGTGAAACCTCTCGGTTCATACGGCTCTTATCATGAGGGGACAGAACTATATCGTATACCAGTAACCAGTGGAGTTAGTGCAAGAAGCATTTAACCCGTTAGTAGATCCCAAACTGCATTAGAGTAAAAATCATTATACTTTAAGCAATAAATTGGTTCAGGATGATGTCCCTGTTCAATCTCAAATCGAGTAGCCAGTGGGAGTTTCACCAAAAGGCTCTCATAGAACCTGTTATCGCATACCAATTACAATGCGATTTAACTTGTTATTTTTGATTTGCTCCATCAAAAGTGAATTACTTAGTTTCAATTTACCTCTACTTTTTATTAAATTGATTCTTTAACACGGATTCCAGCGCTGAAGGAAATAATGCGTGAAGTTTGCTTCCTGCTTCCATCCAACGGGGCATATTAATCTCTCGTTTCTTTTTAAATAAATTGCTTACAATCTTTTTGGCTACTTGATCAGGATCAAGCATATAGGAAGCTATTTTTTTCTGATAACTTCCAGAAGGATCAGCATCCGCAAAAAAATTGGTTTGGACTGGTCCAAGGTTAACAGCAGTAACCATAATATTTCTGCTAGCAACTTCCATTCGCAGCGCATTTGTAAAACCCAGTACTGCGTGTTTAGTAGAAGCATAAATAGATGATTTTGGTGTTGCCATCTTACCAGCCTGCGATGCAATATTAACAATATGACCTTCTCCATTTGCAAGAAGGTGTGTCAGTACCTGTTGCGTGCCTTGAATAAGGGCAAAGACATTTAGTTCAAACATCTTTCTGGTATCACCCCATTGCATATCCTCAACATTTACAAATAATCCAGCACCTGCGTTGTTCACTAGTCCATGAACAGGAGCATGCTCCCGTAAAAGGTGTTCAAATACGGCCACTCGATCCGCTTCGTCAAGTAGGTCAACCTTGTAACAAGCTGCAGCTATACCAAATGTGTCCTTAATTTGACGTTGAATTACTTCAAGTTTATCAATAGATCTTGCAAGCATAATTGGTATCCCGCCCTGTTCCGCGATATGCCAAGCAAGCTTCTCTCCGATTCCACTTGAAGCTCCTGTTACAATAACTTTTTTAGATTTTAGTTGATTACCCATCTGCTATCACCTAGTTAACCTCATAATAATAGATACCATCAATGATTGTTTTACTTATTTTCTCTTGATTTTCAAGGAAATCAAGCTGACCAGTTGTTTCAGACATTGTTAAATCTAATTGTTTCTCGATTTGTTTAGGGAAAAGCTTTTGACAAAGTTGAAATGGTGTTTGCTTTTCTTGCAGAAGCATTTGGAAAACTTTTGCTGCTCGTTGTTCCTGTTTCTTTAACTGGGCCGGAAGTAATTCATCTATATTCGTAACATTTATCCCATGACCTGGGTACACGGTGGAAACTCCGAGTGAAAGGCACTTCATCAAATTTTCACGGTACTGAACGAGAGGCATGGCACGCTCTTCCTCCCCATCATGTGGTGGTTCGATAATAGGATTTGGTGAAATATGCTCTAATATATGGTCTCCCCCAATAAGCGAACCATCTGCTTCTCTGAAAAACGACAGATGGCTTTGGGCATGACCTTTCGTATCAATTACCTGCCAGTCTGAGTGTCCAGGTAGTCGATCATTTTCTTCTAAGTATGTCGTTAGCTTACCTTTCCCTGCAAAGTGTAACGGTTCTTCTAATTTATTTAAAAAACCACTTAAAGCTTCTGGTACTCCAGAAGCTTTAAAAAAATCACGGTAGAATTGCTCATAACGTTTGAAAAATTCCTGGTTTCGAGTTAACCATAAATCATTATTTTTGTGACCAGCTAAAATATCCACTCTTGGAAATTCCTCGACTAAACCAGTATGATCTGGATGATGATGTGTTAAGATAATCTGCTCAATATCTCTTGGGTAGTAGCCTAATTCTTTCAATTGGTCTTTTAAAACATCCCATGCTTCCTTAGTCTTCACACCTGCATCTACTAAAGATAGCCGATCACCTTTTAATAAATAAACATGTGTATCTCCTACCGCAAATGGCGTTGGTATGGTTAGTTTTGTAATTGTGTCATGAACAAGCTGCATTTGTTAAATCCCCCATAATGAATGATCATTCAGTTTTATTCTATTTTAGCGCTAATTCAACTGAATGTACATATATTAACCTTTCGGGATTAACAAACGATGGATTGCTTCCGTAAGAATATGTGGCAGGCGTTCAAAGCTATACCCTAGTTCAAGACGTTCTGTCCACTGGTGTGGGGCCTTACCAAATGGGCCTATGTTTAAAACGGGCATCGTTAATTCTTCCATAATATCCTCAGGGAAAGTGAATCCATTATTTTGTAGTGGCATATTCACTGTTAATTGACTAAGCTTACTTTTTGAAGCAACAGGTCCAACAAAACTCAAGTCGGATAAACCCGTGAAAAATTCAGCTATTGTTAACTCTTCGTTATGTTCGGACAATGCGTAAGACTTTACATGCTCCACTACGTCCTTAACGTAAGGGTCTTCATAAGATGAAACTGCTGGATAAAATGGTGGGCTATAGAATAAAACAATTAATGGAGCCAGATCCTTACACATAGATGCTAAATCCTGTACAAGTAATGTTGAAAAGTCTCGGTCCCCTTGTTCGCGTTGACTTACCAGTAAATGCTGGCGTCTCACCACTTCGTCCTCTCCATGACGCTTTACTGCCTCCGTATAAAGTTCTTCATACATCATTACAGAAACATTAACAGCAGGCATTGTAAAATCGGTGGCAATTGTTGCGTAATTATTTGCCTTTTCGTTCACATATAGTTCAATTTCCCGCGCAGCTTTTTTGGTACTGGTTAACAACTTTTCATTTAGTTCATCAAAGGTTTGTTTTAAGTAAAGCACATTATACATTGAAATAGCAGCGTTCGGTGTTTGTACGGAATACTCTTGCTTAAGATCACGTTGCATTAAACTGACAGGAGGTGGTGTGACCTCATCTCCTATCTTCTCAATAAACGCCTCATTTAGCTCAAGCTGTTGAGCTAAAAAGCTGACCATTAAATTGGGGTTGACTCCTGCGAAAGGTTCACCAACATGTGACTCTTTACCATAGCAATAAAAACCAGGCAGCACTTTTCCAATCGACCCTGCATAAACATAGTTCGATGGATCCCCCGGATATTTACTAAAGCTAGGCTCGCCATTTAAGCAAGCTTGGTAGATGAGGTCTTCTTCTTCTTTAAGCTGGTTTAAAACCGGCAGGGCTGTCAACATACCCTGTGAGTTTACCTCCTCATCAGGAACCGTAACAAGTAAAACATTTCCATCAAATTCATCATCAATTGCTTGTTCCACTAACGACAAATGCAAGGAAAGTCCTGCTTTCATATCCATTGATCCTCGACCGAATAGCCACTCACCATTTTCTATATCCTTTTGAACGTCATCTGGTAGCTGTTCTTTAATTTTTTCCATTTCACGCGTCAATTCACGTGGATGAAAAGCTAAGTTTTGCAGCGAACCGTAATCATCGACTCCAACAACGTCGAAATGACTTAATAAAATTACCGTTTCTTTCTTGTTACCCTGCTTTACTAAAGCTGTCAAAAGTCTCCTGCCATCGTCCAATGGGTGCAGTTTTAAATGATGGTCATGCTTTTGAAAATATTCTTTTTGGGCCAACAGATGGTGTATATATTCTGGAAGTGCGATTTCTGCTGTACTTCCTGTTATACTTTGATGGTTTACAAGTGTACATAGTAAGTCAGTTAATTCTTCTTTCGTTTGCCAGCTTTTCATATAGCAAACCTCCTATATAAATTGACTTTTCAATAAGAATAAAACAAAATCATAAATGAGGTGAAGTAAATTGCTTACAAAAATAATTGCGCATCGGGGTGCAAGTAAACGAGCACCCGAAAATACATTACCTGCGTTTGAACTCGCCTATGATTTAGGTGCGGATGGCATTGAAACAGATGTACAATTGACAAAAGACCAGATACCAGTGCTTATTCATGATGAAGGATTAAAGCGAACTACAAATGGATATGGCTTCGTAAAAGATTATACGTTAAATGAATTAAAACAATTGGATGCTGGTTCCTGGTTTTCTCCATTCTATGCAAATACTAGACTCTTGTCATTAAAAGAATTCCTTATTTGGGCAAAGGATAAGCCTTTATATTTAAATATTGAACTAAAAAATAATAAGATAGACTATAAGAACCTAGAAAAAATTGTATATAAACTTTTAAAAGAATTTGAATTATTAAATCGTACCACATTGTCCACGTTTAATCCAAAAAGCATTAAACGGATGAGCAAGTTAGATAAGCAAATAGACGCAGCCTTCTTAACCTCAAAGCGGAGAAACGACTTAGTAGAATATGCACAATCACTGGGCGCAAAAGCCATTCATATTAAATATAGATTACTAAGTCGCAAGTTAGTTGATCATTGCCGTAAAGAAGAGATGGCAATCCGCGTATATACAGTTAATAAAACCACACAAATAAAACGGTGTATAAATCTAAACTGTAATGGAATTTTTACAGATGTCCCGGGTAAAGCCCACCAAATAAAGATTCAGGAATAACCAGGAGGATTTTCATATGAGTAAATTATTTTCAACCACTACGTTTCAAGGGATAACACTTAAAAACAGAATTGTTATGTCACCAATGTGCATGTACTCATGCTTTGAGGAGGATGGTAAAATAACTCCGTTTCATATGACACATTATGTATCGCGCGCTGTAGGTCAGGTAGGGTTAGTGATTACAGAAGCAACAGCTGTACAGCCTGAAGGTCGCATTTCCCCGCAGGATTTAGGAATATGGGAAGACGAACATGTGGAAGGTTTGAAGCAATTAAACGTGCAGCTGCATGCAAGCGGTACAAAAACAGGAATCCAACTGGCTCATGCCGGGAGAAAAGCTCAATTGGAAACAACCATTTCTGCACCATCCGCCCTATCATTTAACGAGGACTTTAAAGTACCTAAGGAAATGTCGACAGAGGATATTAAAGCCACTATTAAGGCTTTTACTGAAGGTGCCAGAAGATCAAAAGAAGCAGGTTTTGATTTACTCGAATTGCATGGCGCACACGGTTATTTAATCAATCAATTTTTATCACCATTAACAAATAAACGTACTGATTCATATGGCGGTTCCCGTGAAAATAGATACCGGTTTCTATCTGAAATTATTGAGGCCGTAAAAACAGAATGGGATGGTCCTGTTTTTGTACGAATATCAACAGATGAATATAATCAAGAAGGAAATACACTTGATGACTTTTTCTATTTTACAGAAGAAATGAAAAAACAGGGTGTCGATTTAATTGATTGTAGTTCGGGCGGGGTTGTACCAGCAAAAATTTCTACATATCCGGGTTACCAGGTTCCACGGTGTGAAGCAATTAGAAAAGAAGTATCCATTGCAACTGGTGCTGTAGGACAGATAACAACTGGTATTCAAGCAGAAGAGATTTTGCAAAACGGACGGGCAGATTTAATTATTATTGCGCGTGCCCTACTGAGAAATCCTTATTGGGCAAAAGAAGCTGCAGATGAATTAGGCGTTGTAATTGATGCTCCTACTCAATATATACGTGGTTGGAAATAGGAGGGTAATTCATGGAACTAATTTTTTTAGGAACAGGGTCTGGTGTACCATCTAAAGAAAGAAATGTCTCATCCTTAGCTTTAACCTTACTTCAGGAGCAAAATAGTATCTGGTTATTCGATTGTGGGGAATCAACACAACACCAGATATTGCGGACACCGATTCGACCAAGAAAAATAAATAAAATTTTCATTACCCATTTACACGGAGACCATCTATTTGGACTGCCTGGTTTATTAAGCAGTAGATCGTTCCAAGGTGGGGACAGCTTATTAACTATATACGGCCCTAAAGGTATCAAAGAGTATGTCGATACAAGTCTCAAGATAAGCAGTTCACATCTAACGTATCCAATTGAATTTGTTGAACTCTCAGAAGGAAAATTGTTTGAAGATGATCAATTTAAGGTATACAGTAAAAAACTGCATCATGGCGTTGCTAGTTACGGATTTCGGATTGAAGAAAAAGATAAACCAGGTGAATTACTCGTTGAAAAGTTAAAAGAAAAAGGTATCATGCCTGGCCCAATCTATCAACAGATTAAAGAGCAGGAGACAACAATTCTCTCAAATGGTGACAACATCTCCAGAAAGGATTTTCTAGGTTCCGATAAAAAAGGCCGGACACTTTCTATTTTAGGAGATACACGTAACACAGAAAAAAATGCAGAATTTGTATCAGGTTCAGATATATTGGTGCATGAAGCTACATTTAACCATGAAAGTGAGCATTTAGCGAACGAATATTTTCATACAACAACTACACAAGCAGCAAGCTTAGCTAAAAGTGGTGCAGTTCATTCACTTATACTAACGCATATTTCGTCACGCTATCAAAAAAAAGACTATCAGAGTCTTTTATCTGAGGCGCGATCTATTTTTCCAGCTACAACGCTTGCTCATGATTTTCTTACAGTACATGTTCCTAACAAAAAATAATTAGAAAACTTGGCTTATCGCCAAGCCTTTGTGGCCACTTAGTTGCACTTATGCAGTAAGAAAGGATTTATACTTTCTTAACTGCCAGAAAAAGGAGATGTATCATGAATCACTATGAACTATTAGTAAGTAACCAGCGTTCTTTTTTCAAATCTGAAAAGACATTGCCATACAGCTTTCGTAAAGAACAATTAGAGAAGCTGAAAAAAATGCTGAAAATTCATGAGAAAGAAATCTATCATGCTCTTAAAGAGGATTTAAACAAATCTAGCTACGAGACATTAACAACTGAGATTGGCTTTTTATATAGTGAGATAGATGTTACCTTAAAAAATCTAAAAGAGTGGATGAAGGAGAAAAAGGTTGACACACCGATCACACATAAAGGTTCCAAAAGTTATATAGTTCCAGAACCATATGGAGTAACGCTTACAATCGCACCATGGAATTATCCGCTTCAACTAGCAGTGGCCCCTGTAATAGGAGCACTTGCTGCTGGTAACACAGCGATAATAAAACCATCAGAATTCACACCAGCAACGTCCGGATTGCTTGCCAAAATGATGGGTTCAACTTTTGATCAAAACTATCTGGCAGTTGTTGAAGGTGCTAAAGAAACAACTCAGCGTTTACTCGAACTGCGATTTGATTATATTTTCTTTACAGGAAGTACAAACGTAGGAAAAATTATTATGCGACAGGCGAGTGAACACTTGACGCCTGTTACGCTTGAACTTGGAGGAAAAAGTCCTGCGATTGTAGATAAGGACGCCAATATCGATTTAGCTGCGAAGCGAATTGTATGGGGTAAATTTACTAATGCGGGTCAAACCTGTGTTGCCCCAGACTATTTGTACGTCCATGAAAAAGTGAAACAAAAGTTAATGAAGTCGATGAAAAAACAAATTAAATCCTTTTATGGTAAAAATCCTATCAATAATGAAGAATACGGTCATATTATAAACAGAGATCATTTTGACCGTTTATCAGGTTTATTAGCCGATGGAGAAACGATTCATGGTGGAAAGACAGATTCAGAGGTTCGTTCTATTGAACCAACAATAATAGACGGTATTGCCTGGGAAGACGCCATTATGCAAGAAGAAATTTTCGGACCACTGTTACCTGTTCTAACCTTTTCAAAGCTAGAAGAAGCAATTAGCGTTTTGAAAGATAAGGAAAAACCGTTGTCTCTTTATTATTTTGGCGAAAATAACAAGTCACAACAAAGAATTTTGGATAGTTTGTCATTTGGTGGTGGATGTATTAACGACACACTTTACCACTTGGCAAATCCTTACCTTCCTTTTGGAGGTGTTGGAAACAGTGGCATGGGGTCTTATCATGGTCATAACAGCTTTGACACTTTTTCCCACAAGAAAAGCATTTTGAAGCAAACAACCTTATTTGATATTCCTTTGCGCTACCCTGGAAGTAAGCTAGCACATAACATTACGAAACGTATAATGAAGTAAAAAAATCTCACACCTTCTTGTAGGGTGTGAGATTTTTATTTATTTTTGGATATCAATCCATTTTAAGTTATCTGCTCCAACCTTATAGGTTACAAAGTTTTTTAAATAACTCTTCTGTAAGAACGCTGAACCATCCTGGTAAAGTGGTATTAATACAGCACTGTCCTTGATTAACATTTTTTCAGCCTTTAGCATAGCTTTCCAGCGTTTTAATGGTTCGTTTGCCATACTCCCTTTTGCGCCCAATACAAGGCGGTCATACTCTTTGTTTGAATAACCTGTATGGTTACCTGGACTATCTGTTATGAATAAATTTAAATAGGTAAGCGGATCATGGTAATCACCGCTCCAACCAGTCATAATCATTTCATAATTTTGTCCCACATTTGCTGCAATACTAGCTTTTGGAGTAAGATTCTTTATTTTAATAGTCAAGCCAGGAAGATTATTTTCTAACTGGTACTTTATATTTTCTGCCAATTGCTTGGATGTACCTGAGTCTGAGCTAATTAGGGTAATTTCGAGCTTATCCTTACCAAGCTCCTTTAACCCTTTTTCCCAGTAATTCTGTGCTTCATTTAGGTCATAATAAGTAAGGTCACCATTTTCTGCACGGAAATCCTCGCCAGTCTCTGGATTATCTGCCAGTCCTTTAGGCACATTCCCCTGGGCAACAATTGATCCATTATTAAGAATGGAGTTTACTAGCTTATCTTTTTCAAGAGCCAGGTTCATTGCTTTACGGATGTTTAAATTTGCTAAATTAGTTTTTTCTCCGTTTTTACCCTGGTTCATCTTTATATAAGAGGTTGCACCAGTTAAAAAGGTATGATATTCGTCATTACTTCTGTATTTATCTACATATTCACCGGTTAATTTAACACGGTCAAGCTTCCCTTCTTGATACAAACTTACTGCCGTACTTGTGTCTTTTACAACATTCACCCGTATTTCATCAACATTTACTGCCTCTTTATCCCAGTAATTTTGGTTCTTTTTGTACGTCCAAGAATCACCAGTGCCATTCCAGTCAGTCAGCACAAATGGTCCATTATAAAGTGTATGCTTACTGTCAGATGCATACTTACCATCTTGTTTCTTTATAAATTCCTGTGGTTGCGGAAAGAAAATAGCGGTAGTCAATAATTCTTTGAAAAAAGGAACTGGATTTTCAAGTGTTACTTTTAATGTCTGATCATCAAGAGCTTCTACACCAAGAGAATCTGCAGATTTCTTACCTTTTAAAATTTCCGATGCGTTGGCGACAATTTCCTCAAATTGGGGACCGTAAGCTGCACCTGTTTCTGGATCTACTGCCTTTTTCCACGCATATTCAAAATCGTGTGCAGTTATAGGTGAACCATCTGACCATTTAGCATCTTTACGAATTTTGAAGGTATACACCTTGTTGTCCTCGCTCACTTTTGGTTCTTCTGCCGCAAGCGCTAATTCTGGATTTCCATCCTTATCCAAGCGGTACAGCCCTTCAAAGACCTGGTTTATAATGGAAAAACTAAAACCATTATCTGCTAAAATTGGATCCAGTCCAGGAATTACACCTGGGGCACTCAAGTAAACTACCTTTTCTTCATTTTTGGAATCATTTGTAGTACTTGACGACTCATTACTTGCATCCTGGTTACTGCAAGCAGCCAATGCTAATGAAAGTATCATTAGAATAGGTAAAATTTGTTTTATGTATTTCAATAGTTAACCCTCCTCAAATTTTCAATCAACGCTTTACATTATATAAGGGATTAACAGAAAAATACAACTAGAAAAGTTTACTATTATAATTTGAGGCTTTTTTTAATATTATTGTTTATACACAAAATCTATAAACTGCGACGTTACTTACCGCTACGGAAATACACTACGCTTTCCACGGGAGGCTGGTGAGCCTCCTCGTGCTTTCGCACTGCGGGGTCTCACCGATGCCTTTTCCTCCCGCAGGAGTCTCCGTGTATTTCCTTCGCTAGCAATGTGTTAAACAAGACCATCATGATAAAAACCTTTGTACGGATTGATTGAAGCGTAGGGCAGTCGACTCCTGCGGGAACAGCGCGAGCTGAAGACCCCACAGCGGTGGTTTTCCGCGAGGAGGCTGAGGCCGTGCCCGCGGAAAGCGACTGCCTGAAGCGGAAATCAGCGCAGTAGTTACGTCGCAATTTGTATCAACTGCGAGGGTTATGGAACAACAAAGCTTATGAAAAGAGCTTAATCAGAAAACGCTGTCATATAAAATGCCAGCGTTTTCTTTGAAATTAAATTCTATATTCTCCTTGTTCATAAATAGTGGCTGCGATCATTCGATTTCTGTTAATAGAGTCTGCGAATTGATAGGATAGTAGTATAGAAAAAATCCGGTCCCTCAGTTCTGTATTACTTTCCAGCAACTCCTGATCTAATTCCCTTACAGTTATAATAGCTTGGTTTATTGCTTCTTCAACCGAAAGTTCCATTAAAAAATGCTTGTGTGTACGGTTGTTTTCCGAATCTGTACTTTTTCTTGTCCGAAATACCACTGATTCTGTTGCATATAATTGGATAGCAAGATCAGAAAGTTTCATCAACACCTCTTGCTGTGTTTCTAAATCCTTGCCAAACTTCTTACGTGCAAGTTCCACTAACACGAGATAAATTGATCGTAAATCTTGTACAAGCCCAATCTGCTTATCTTCATTTACAGCTGGCTCTTTTTCTGACAATCTTAGAAAAGCATCTTTAACAGCTTGTTCATAAGGAAGTAAGCCTTTTAATGACTTTTTCAAAAATTGCCCAGTCAAAAGCAGTCGATTAATTTCATTTGTTCCCTCAAAAATCCGATTTATTCGTGAATCACGATACATTTGCTCGATACGATATTCACTGATGAATCCTGCACCGCCATGCAGTTGTAGACCCTCATCAACTAAAAAGTCTAATGTTTCTGAACTGTACACTTTGCAAACTGCACACTCCATTGCGTATTCTGAGAGACCTGCAATAGTTTCTGCTCGGTCCGATTCATCGTTTAGTTCTCCAAGTGCACGTTCTAACAACATAGACGTCCGGTATTGTAATGATTCTGCAGTATAAATACGTGAAGCCATCTTAGCTACCTTTTCCTTAGAAGCTCCAAATTCAGCCAATGTCTGGCCAAACTGTTTTCTCCCATTTATATGAGTAACTGTATTTTTTAATGCATGTTTAGAAGCCCCAACACAAGCTGATCCAAGATTAAATCTGCCTAGGTTTAGCACTGTAAATGCTATAATATGACCTCTGCCAATGTCCCCTAGAAGATTCTCAACCGGAACCTCACAATCCTCTAAAATAACAGACCTGGTCGACGAGCCCTTAATACCCATTTTCTTTTCTTCTGGACCAAGCTTTAGCCCTGGAAAATCTTTTTCAACAATAAAGGCCGTGAAATGCTGACCATCTATTTTTGCATAAACAATAAATGTATCAGAAAAAGCTGCGTTAGTAATGTATATTTTTGTACCGTTTAATAGGTAATACGATTTGGATTCATTTAATACAGCAGTAGTCTTCCCTGACATTGCATCTGATCCAGCATCAGGTTCAGTTAAACAATAAGCCCCAATAAACTCCCCACTCGCAAGTTTAGGCAAATATCTCTTTTTCTGCTCATGCGTACCAAAATAGGTTATAGGTAGTGTGGCTATACAAGTATGATTCGAATGTGCAACACCGTAGCTTCCAGTGCTTCCAACCTGTTCACCAACAATCCCCTTGCTAACCTTATCGAGTCCAAGTCCTCCATATTCTTCCGGAATACTGTGTGCGAGTAAACCCAGACTTCCTGCTTTTTTCAAAAGATTTACAACGAGGTCAAAGTCCTGGTTCTCGATTGCCTTATAATTTGGTTCAACTTCTCTCGTTGCGAATTGCTTAGCAGTCTTCAGAATCATTTTATGTTCATCTGTTAAATCTTCCGGAAAAAATAGGTCTTCTTCTTTTATTTGATTTACTAAAAATGAACCACCAGGAATCCCTGTCATTAATTTAGCCAATCCTCTGTCCCTCCCGTCTTGTTACTTATGCTTAAAGTTTGGTTTTCTTTTACCAATAAAGGCTTCTACACCTTCTCTAACATCTTCCGTTTGAAATACTTCACTAAATAACGTTGCTTCTCGCTCAATGCCGTCTGATAGAGTCATATCCAAGCCTTCATCAACAGCACGCTTAATTCTGGACAGGGACTGCAGCGATTTACCAGCTATTTGGGAAGCTAGTTTTATTGCAGTCTCCAAGCCTTCCCCAGTTGAAACAACTTGATTTACCAATCCTATTTTTTCTGCTGCTTCTGCACTAATTGGCTCACCGGTATACATCATTTCCTTCGCTTTGGCCTCGCCCACTAGTCGTGGAAGTCGTTGAGTTCCACCACCACCCGGGAACAATCCAAGCTTTACCTCTGGAAACCCAATTGTTGCATGTTCTTCTGCAATTCGAATATCAAACGTTAGGGTTAATTCACATCCCCCTCCAAAAGTAAGTCCATCTAGTACCGCTATTGTAGGCTTTGGTAAATTATCCACTTCATTTAGCATGGCATGTATTTCCATAACCTGCGTACGCATTTCAGGATTTCCAATCATATTTGGAAATTCTTTGATATCTGCTCCAGCCATAAATGCTTTTGTTCCTGCCGAATTTAAAACCACACATACAACCTCATCATCATTTTTTATTTCACCAATTATTTCTTGCATTTCCTGCTGTACCTGTCTGCTCATTACATTTAATGGAGGGTTATCAATTGTGATCACTGCGACCCCATTATCTTTTTTACACGACACCAATTGTGGCATTTTATTTCCCTCCTGTACTGTAATCATACCAGCCTTTACCAGTCTTGCGTCCAAGAATTCCTGCTCGAACTTTTTTCTCAACTGATTTTGCTGGTTTATCTTTTGGATCACCCGTTTCCTGGTAAAGCTGCAGGTTTCCATAATAGCCAACATCAATACCAGAGAGATCCATTAATTCAAAAGGTCCAATAGGATGCTTTAGAGCCTTTTTGGTAATCAAATCAATATCCTTAAAGTCTGCATACCCTTCTTCATATAAATACAAAGCTTCCTTTGAGATTGCAAACAACAATCGATTTGCTATAAATCCATATATTTCCTTTTCTAAAAGAATCCCGGTTCTACCAATTCTTTCACAGAAATCCAAAGCTGTTTGTGCTGTTTCTTTTGATGTTTGCTCGCTCATAACCACTTCCACACAATCCATTACTAGCGGTGGATAGAAAAAGTGCATGTTTAGCACCTTTTCTGGTCTGCTTGTAACTTCTGCAAGTTTGGAATTTACAATCGTTGAACTGTTAGTTGCTAGAATTGTATGTCCAGATACTAGTTTATCAAGCTTTGAGAAAACCTCTTGTTTAACGTCCAGTTTCTCAACTACCGCTTCAATGACTAAATCAACATCTTTAACGGCATCTTTCATTTTTGTTGTAAGATGGAGCCTTGCAAATGCCTCATCCTTCTTTTGTTCTGTAATTTTACCCTTTTTCACCCAATTGGCCATATGCCCTTCCAGTGTATCACGAGCCTGATTAAGTGCCTGTTCTTCAATATCCTGAAGATGTGTTTCAAACCCGCCTAAAACGCACAGCATTGCTATTTGATGCCCCATAGCGCCTGAACCGATAACTGCTACATTTTTTATTTGTCGGATTGCCATAATAACAACTCCTAATAAAAACTGACTTTTATTTTGCTTCTTCTCTAATTGCTCTTCGAAGGATCTTCCCTACATTTGTCTTTGGAAGCTCTACTCTGAATTCAATAACTCGAGGTACCTTATAAGCCGCCATATTTTTCCTGCAGTAATCGATTAATTCTTCTTCACTGCATGCCATACCATCTTTTAATACGGCTACAGCTTTAACTGTCTCTCCACGGTAAGGATCAGGGATTCCGACTACCACAGCCTCCTGAACAGCAGGATGCTCGTAAATAATTTCTTCTACATCACGCGGATAAATATTGTAGCCGCTCGCAATAATAAGGTCTTTTTTACGATCTACAATGAATACGTATCCATCTTCATCCATATGGGCTATATCACCTGTATAGAGCCATCCATCACGTAAAGTTATTGCTGTTTCTTCAGGCATGTTCCAGTAGCCCTTCATGACTTGTGGTCCCTTAACTACTATTTCACCTATTTCACCTATTGGAAGCTCTCTTTTGCCTTCCTCTAAATCAACAATTTTGTAATCAGTAGTCGGAATACCTATACCAACGCTTCCAGGTTTTCGTTCTGAGAACATTGGATTACAATGGGTCACTGGTGCGCTCTCTGAAAGTCCATATCCTTCCAGAATCTTAGCTCCGGTTTTCTTCTCAAATGACCGAAGTAACTCGCCTGGCATAGGAGCGCTTCCACTGTTACAAAGTCTAATACTATCAATTCCATATTGTTCTGCTTTCGGATGACTTGTCAAAGCAACGTACATTGTTGGTACCCCCGGAAAGGAGGTAGGCTTTAAATCTTTTATTGTTTGCAGAACCTCCTCAAGGTCGAATCTAGGTAACATGATACTCATAGAGCCCGTAAAGATTGATAGATTCATACATGAAGTCATTCCAAACACGTGAAAAAGAGGTATTACAGTGAGATACCGATCCTTACCCATCTCTATTCCATCCTTAAAATACTCATACGTCTGCATTACGTTTGCGAGTATATTACGATGCGTCAGCATAGCGCCCTTTGACCTACCAGTAGTTCCACCTGTGTATTGTAAAACTGCTACATCCTCTGAAGGATTGATTTGCACTGGTTGTGGAGGCCTGGTTGCTTGTTTAAGAAAATCTGTGAACCCAACAGCTATACTATCTTCGGTGTCTCTACCAGCTAAATTAACCTTTATAACGTGTTTAACGGACGTGTTATCGATAATCTGATTTAAAACAGGAAGTAATGGTTCATATATTACAATCGTTTCTGCCCCAGAATCAGTTAAAATATGTTCAAGTTCTTTCCCAACTAGCATAGGATTTACCTGCGTAACGACTCCACCTGCCTGTAACGTCCCGTAATAACTTATTACATACTGTGGGCAGTTAGGAAGCATCAGTGCTACACGATCTCCTTTCACAAATTCATTTTGCTGTACCGATGATGTGAATGCTCCTGCCCTAGTCGCAAGTTCTTTATAGGTCATTTCATTTCCATAAAAATGTAAAGCTGGATTGTCTCCATATTTGGCTATTGTTCTATTAAACATGTCTGAAAGTGATTCATCTGGTATCTCAAGGTTGTATTGAATATGTGCAGGATAATGTTTTGTCCATACCTTTTCCATTTTATAATTCCTCCCTTAAAATAAAACCATTTGACAACGCTTACATCTTTTTCTTCCTGTTGCAACAATAGTCATACTATACATTTTATGGTGTTAACACTAACTTTCCTTTTGTTTTCCTTCCCTGTAGCAGCTCATGAACCTTAGCCGCATCAGATAATGGGTAGACCCCTCCTATCATTAATTTGATTTGACCTGTGTTTACATATGACAGCAGTTCTTGTAGACTAGCTTGAAATAAAGCAGGCTTTCTCATGATTTGTGGAAGGAAAAAGCCGACCACGGATTGATTACGTTTCATCAAACTTGCTGGATAAAACTTGGCTTGCTCTCCACTTGCTGATCCATAGATTACTAACCTGCCAAAAGCAGCTAAACAGTTTACTGTTTTATTAAATATCTCTCCTCCAACCATTTCAAGAGCTACATCAACCCCTTTCCCATCAGTGTATTCAAGAACCCTGTCTTCCCAGCCTTCCTCCGAATAATTAACAAGATAATCTGCACCCATTTTTTTGGCAAAGTCAAGCTTTTCAGGGGTACTGGCAGTAGCGATAACCTTACCAGCGCCAAACAGTTTAGCTAATTGAACTGCAAGGGAACCAACTCCACCAGCGGCTGCATGAATTAACACTGTCTCACCCTTTTCCAAGCGCCCCATCGTTTTTAATATGTGGTAGGCGCTTAACCCTTGCAGGGGAATTGCAACCGCTTTTTCAAATTTCATTCCTTCTGGTATTGGAATTAATGAACTCGAATGAACAGCTACGTATTCTGTATATCCCCCCGACTCTATTAAGGTTACAACCCGCATACCCTTTTTGATACCTTTAACGCTATGACCAACTTCTGCAACAACACCAGCTACCTCTGCTCCTGGAATAAACGGTAACTCTGTATGTACTACATACTGTCCCTCTCTCCGTGCTGTGTCCGCATAATTAACACCAATCGCTTTCACATCAATTAACACGTCGTGTTCGTCAATTTGTGGCTTTTCCAATTCGATAACGTTCAGGACATCAGGTCCACCATACTCTTCAAGTTGAATTGCTTTCATGAATAATACCTCCTATAATTAGCAAAAGGTTCTATTTATCTTTGGCTGTCTGTAATGCATATTGAATTAAGTTTGTAATAAATTTATCGAAATCAGCAAATCTCGGATCACTTGTTTGTCCACTTTTATATCGAAAATAAATCTGCTGACAAATAACTGCAAGCTTAAAGTATGCAAAGGTCTGATAAAAATGGATGTTGGAGACGTCACGACCACTTTTCTTCTCATAGTCCATCAGAAATTCTTTTCGGGTAAAAAAACCTTCCTTTACTGTAACAGGAGGTTTTCCAAGTCCTCGCTTCAACAGTTCTGGGTCATCTGATTGAATCCAATAGCTTAGTGTTGCTCCTAGATCGGCTAATGGGTCTCCTACAGTTGTCATTTCCCAATCAAACAACCCAGTCATTTCACTTAAATCATCCGAAAACATAGCATTGTTCAGTTTATAATCATAATGAATAATTGTTGGTTGTGGAGAAACGGGAATGTTGGATTCAAGCCATTTCATGAGTTGCACAACCTTAGGAATTTCATCGGTTTTAGAACGTTCATATCTTTTAATCCAGCCACCGACCTGACGGGTCATAAATCCATCTGGTTTAGAAATATTTACTAATCCCGTTTTTGTATAATCAATTGCATGTAACTCCACTAATTTATCTACCATCAATTCAGATACTTTTCTCCCAAAATTTCTATCATACGTTAATTCATCAGGGATCTTAGTATCTAGCACGATTCCTTTCCTGCGTTCCATGACGAAAAAGGGGCTTCCAACAATGCGTTTATCGTCTGAGAATAGATAAGGCTTGGGTGCCGTTTTATAGATTGGATTTAAACTGGATAAAATTTTAAATTCCCTTTCCATATCATGTGCTTTAGGTGCCACTGGACCAAGTGGTGGTCGCCTTAGTACAGCTTCCCATGAGTCAATCTTCAGCGAATATGTCAGATTGGAGTGCCCTGTACCGAATTGCTTTATTTCTAACTGTCCATCAGGAATCCCCTTGAGGTTCTTCTGTAGAAAACTACGTACAGTTTCATTATTCAATTCTTCACCGTTTCGAACATCTATTGTGTCATTATACGAAGCACTCATTCTAATCCTCCTTCTGACCATTCTTACATTATATTCTGTTCTTTATTTTGATATAACCAGGGTACTATACAGATTTAGAGCTTGCGATTCCTGTCAGAATCATATCAGAATATATTTGCACCAACTCCTCAGGTGCTACATCCCCAGTTGTTTTATACCAGTTATAGCTCCAATTCGTTACACCTAAGATAGCAAATGCAAGCATATCTGGGCGTAAATCTTCTCGAAATTCGCCATGGATACTTCCTTCTGACACAACTTTTTCTATATTTAGTCTGAATTGGTTTCGCTTTTGTTTGATACTTTCTATATTTCCACTGGTTAAATTCCTAACTTCTCTAAAGAAAACACGTGCACTAGGGCCTTTTTCGGCAATATCTGTGATTAACAGGTGAATAATTCCCATTAATTTTTCTTTATGTTTTAAATTTTCATTATCGATAATACGATGCTGCCTTGCTAATAGATTTGTAATGTAATCATCGTGGATATCCATAAGTAACTGTTCTTTACTCTCAAAATAATAATAGAATGTACCTTTTGTTACACCTAACGAATTTACAATATCCTGAATAGAAGTCTCGCTAAAACCTTTTTTTTCAAATAATAAAATACTTTGTTCCGTTAGTTTATCTTTCATATGAAAACCTCTTCTAGTATATTATTTTTTCTAATTTACATTTTAATTCTCAGAATCTATAAAGCATTTGCCCCACCATCAACTGCTAATATATCTCCACTAATATAATCTGATGCCTTAGAGGCAAGGAATAATGCGGCACCTTTTAAATCCGTATCACTTCCTAACCGATTCAGTGGTGTTCCTTCCAGAATCTTGTCTTTCCCGTTGTCAATTAATCCTTTCGACATCTTTGTTGAGAAAAAGCCAGGTGCAATAGCATTTACATTGATGTTGTACTGTCCCCATTTGGCTGCCAGGTCCTTGGTGAACGTCATTACCGCACCTTTACTTGTGTTATATCCGATTGTATCCATGTAACGCGGATCTGTTCCTCCAAATCCGGCAACAGAGGAAATATTTATGATCTTGCCACTTTTTTGATTGATCATTACTTTTCCAACTTCCTGACTCATCAAAAACGTTCCAGTTACGTTAACATTCATTACTTTCTGCCACGCTTCAACCGGCATGTCCACCACAGGAGCGCCCCATGTCGCACCACTGTTATTCACTAAAATATCAATGGAACCAAAGTGAGCTTTTGTTTCATTAACTACTTTCCTTATATCATCCTGGTTTGTAACATCGCATGCAAAGGCGAGTGAATCAACACCTAGTTTCTTTATCTTATTACTCATTTCCTGACATGCTTCAAGCTTACGTGAGCATACAACAACATTAGCTCCCGCTTCAGCAAAACCTAGTGCAATTTGTGCACCTAGGCCCCTTCCGCCACCAGTCACAATTGCCGTTTTACCTTCCAATTTAAATAAATCTAATACATGCATTCTAGTAGTCCCCTTTTATACATATTTTTTTAGTTCTAATTTCGCTATCTGTTGACGATGGACTTCATCAGGACCATCGGCTAAGCGTAGAGTTCGTGCATTTGCCCAATGTGCAGCAAGGGTATAATCATTGCTGACACCTGCTCCTCCAAATGCTTGAATTGCACGGTCAATTACACGTAAGGCCATACTTGGAGCAACGACTTTTATCATAGCAATTTCTGTTTTCGCGGCTTTATTGCCAACCGTGTCCATCATATATGCTGCTTTAAGTGTTAATAGTCTTGCTTGCTCAATATCAATTCTTGAGTCAGCGATCCATTCCTGGACAACTCCCTGTGCCGCTAACTTTTTACCGAACGCTTCCCGATTTTGAACACGCTTACATAAATCTTCAAGTGCTCGCTCTGCTGTACCAATTAAACGCATGCAATGATGAATTCTACCTGGTCCTAGACGCCCCTGTGCAATTGCGAATCCTTTCCCTACATCCCATATCATATTAGTGGCTGGAACTCGGACATTTTCATAAGTGATTTCAGCATGACCATGTGGTGCGTGATCATAGCCAAACACTGGAAGCATTCGTTCTATTTTCACCCCTGGTGTATCTACCGGGACAAGTATCATAGATTGTTGTTCATGACGTGCAGCAGACGTATCACTTTTTCCCATTACAATTGCAATTTTACACCGTGGATCACCAGCACCGGATGACCACCATTTTCGGCCATTGATTATATATTCATCGCCATCTTTGATAATACTTGATTCAATATTCGTTGCATCGCTTGATGCGACATCAGGTTCTGTCATCGAAAAGCAAGATCGAATATCCCCATTAAGAAGTGGTTCCAGCCATTGCTGTTTTTGTTCCTGTGTTCCATAACGATCCAACACTTCCATGTTGCCAGTATCAGGAGCATTACAATTAAAAACTTCGGGCCCAATCATGGAACGACCCATTATTTCACAAAGTGGAGCATACTCCTGATTAGTTAATTCTGCTCCATTTTCACTTTCCGGTAAGAACAAATTCCAAAGTCCATTTGCTTTAGCTCTGTGTTTTAACTCTTCCATAATTGTCGGAACAGAATCCCAACGAGTTTCTTGCTCATTTAATTGTTCCTCGTACTTTTTCTCATTAGGATAAACATGATCTTCCATAAATTCACTTAATCTTTTTTGTAATTCAATAACTTTGTTCGAATACGAAAAATCCATTTGTTTCATCCCCTAAAATTCAAATTACGCTCTATACTAACCGGATAGTATGTTCAGAATATTTTATTTTATTATAGAAGAAAAAAAGGATAAATGCAAACATTTATCCCGTATTCCTCTTACTGTTTGTAATCATCCAAAAAGTCTTTTTGAAAGCTAGTTGTCGGTTGATCAATATAGTTTTCCTTATTAAGTTTTTTAAAAGGATTTTTTCCATATTTTGTAGATAACTCGTCAATTACAGAATAGAGTTTTTCCTTTTCTGCTATTTTTTCATAGGTGAACAAATCCAATTGCTGGGCGATATGTTGTTTTTCCTCTGCTTCCTGTACAGTAATACCTAGTAGCCTGATAGGATCTAAATTCCAATGTTTTTGCAGTAAGCTATTTGCAACGTCCAGAATCTCTTCTTTTGTTTCAATATAAGCCTGCAGCTTCTTACTTCGTGTAATCGTTTTTAAATCATGGTACCGAATCATAAGTTGTATACTGCGTCCTGCAGCATTCTTCCGTTTCAACCGTCGTTCTACATTCTCAGCAAGGGCGTGCATTAACTTGCGAATCTCTACTTCACTAGTCGTATCATTAGGGAGGGTCTGGGAGCTGCCAATACTCTTGAACTCGTGAACTGCATCGGGGTCAACTGGCCTTGTATCAACTCCATTTGCTCGATTCTTTAACCTTTCGCCATTAATTCCTAATTTCTGTTTTAATTGATAAACATCTGTATTCGCTAAATCACCAATTGTATTTATAGAAACTTTATTTAATTTATCGGCAGTTTTTTCACCTATCCCATACATTTCGCCAACAGGAAGTGGCCATAGTTTCTTTTGTAAATCTCGTTTTCTTAAAATAGTAATTCCCATTGGTTTCTTCATATCTGATGCCATTTTAGCCAAAAATTTGTTAGGCGCGATTCCGATACTACATGGTAAATCTAATTCTGTTTTTATTTTTTGCTGAAGGTTTTCTGCTATTTCTATGGGGGTGCCAAGATCCTGACACTCAGAAATATCCAAATATCCTTCATCAATAGATACTGGTTGCACATACGGAGTAATTTCTGCCAGCATTTTGAACATTTCCTTAGAAGCCATTCGATATCGATCAAAGTTTGGACGCATCACGATAAGATTTGGACAAAGTTTACGCGCTTCCCATAGAGGCATAGTTGTTTTGACACCTTTTGCTCTTGCTTCGTAACTACTCGTTACAATAATCCCTCTACGTTCTTCTGGATTTCCAGCGATCGCCAGTGGCTTCCCTTTAAGCTTTGGGTTATAAGCAATTTCCACTGAAGCATAGAAACAATTCATATCAATATGAAAAATAACCCGCCCTTTTTTCGGATACCATTCTGACATTTGTAACACCCTTTTCCCGAACTGTTGTTTCTATAACAATTATACCATACTAAACAAAAACCCTCATAATAGAAAACTATTACAAGGGCTTGCGTTTCTCAACTATTTAGCTGTTTCTTGAACTATTGCAGTAATATATTCTGCAATCTTAATGAGATCATTTACAGCAATCTTTTCATTTGTTGTATGGATATCCTCATAACCAACGGCTAGATTAACAGTTGGAATGCCATGTCCAGCAATAACATTTGCGTCACTACCTCCACCACTGGTTAATAATTCACTTTCTACACCAATAGATTTAGCAGCATTTCGTGCAATTTCTACAACCTGATCACCAGCCACGTGTTTAAATCCGGGGTACATAATCTTAACATTAACCTCAGCTGTTCCACCATATTCTTTTGCAGCGGATTCGAAAGCTTGCTTCATCTTTTCCACTTGTTTTTCCATTTTCTCAGGTACCAATGAGCGGGCTTCCGCTAAAATTTCCACATAGTCACACACAATATTTGTTTGTTGTCCACCTTCAAAACGGCCAATATTCGCAGTGGTCTCGTCGTCAATACGGCCTAACGGCATTTTGGCAATCGCCTTCGCAGCCAGTGTAATTGCTGACACTCCTTGTTCTGGGGCAACACCAGCATGTGCTGTTTTGCCTTTCATGATTGCAAACAGTTTGGCTTGTGTTGGCGCAGCAACAATAATATTGCCAACTTTTCCATTGCTGTCAATAGCATAGCCATATTTTGCTTTTATTAAAGTTGGATCGAGTGCCTTAGCCCCGACTAGTCCTGACTCTTCACCAGCAGTAATAATAAATTGAACATCTCCATGATCAACATTGTTTTCTTTTAGCACACGAATCATTTCAAATATTGCGGCTAGCCCAGCCTTGTCATCAGCACCTAAAATAGTAGTGCCATCAGACTTAATATAACCACTTTCAATAAATGGTTTTATTTTTTTACCCGGAACAACTGTATCCATATGTGAGGTAAAGTAAATTGGGTCGACATTTTCTTTTGTACCCTTCAATGTACAGATTAAGTTTCCGGCACCATGTCCAGTGATTTCTTTGCTGTTATCTTCTATCACATCTAGTCCCAGTTCTGTAAACTTCTTTTTTAATACCTCTGCAATATTAGCTTCATGTTTTGTTTCAGAATCTATTTGTACTAGCTCCAAAAATTCTTCCACAAGTCTTTCATTATTTACTGTAATCATAGTTGCCTCCTGAATATGTTTAATTTAGCTTTTAACGTAAATTTTGTTGCTCTTTATCTTCTCAGTTGATACAACGCTATAGAATACACATTCCGTGGATGCGGGAGGCTCCTGGTGCTACGTAATCAACTGTTATCCGAGAAAATCGACCGTCACGGACCCGAAATCAACCGTCGTGACCTGAGAATCAACCGTTATCCGAAAGTATCAACCGTCGCAGCCCGGGAATCAACCGTTACACGAAAATATAAACCGTCGCTTCGGAAATACACTCGCTTTCCATGGTGAACGCTTCAGCCTACTAGTGACCTAGTGAAGGCAGAAAACGTAGACTCCTGCTTAGAACAGCACGCGTCCGAAGACCCCGGAAGAAGCGCTCTTTGCTTCTGAGGAGACTGAGGCCGTGCCCGCGGAAAGCGAAGTATTCTGCCGGAATGGTGACAAAAGTATTTACTACGTCGCAGTTTATAAATTTTCTGTCAACAATAATTTATAAAACACCTTGTTTTATAACGGGATGTTTCCGTGTTTTTTCTTTGGACGTTCTTCTTGCTTATTATAAAGCATTTCTAACGCTTGAATCAGTTTTACGCGAGTTTCCCGTGGATCAATAACATCATCAATCATACCAAGACCAGCAGCAATATATGGATTAGCAAACTTTTCACGATAGGTATCAATTTTATTCTGCCTAGTAGCCTCTGGATCTTCACTTTCTGAGATTTCTTTAGCAAAAATAATGTTGGCTGCACCTTCAGGACCCATAACTGCTATTTCCGCGTTTGGCCATGCATAAACAAGGTCTGCCCCAATAGATTTACTGTTTAGTGCAACATAAGCTCCACCAAATGCTTTTCTTGTTATAACTGTAATTTTAGGGACTGTCGCTTCAGAATAAGCGTAAAGGATTTTGGCTCCATGACGAATGATGCCACCATGTTCTTGTTTAACTCCTGGAAAAAACCCGGTAACATCCTCAAAGGTAATCAACGCGATATTAAACGAATCACAAAAACGGATAAATCGAGCAGCTTTATCACTAGAATCAATATCGAGTCCACCAGCTAAATATTTTGGCTGATTACATACAAGTCCAACAGTTTGTCCATTAATTTGGGAAAAGCCAACTACAATATTTTTTGCAAAATCTTTATGTATCTCGAAAAAACTGTCCTTGTCCACGACTTGTTCAATAACTCGCTTAACGTCGTAAGGGCGTGTTGAATCAAATGGAACAATATCTGTTAGCTCATCCCTAACATTATCGTCCACTTCTTCTAACTTTTTCAAGGCCGGTTTTTCTTGATTATTCGCAGGTAGATACGCAAGTAAGTCACGGACCGCATCCAGTGCTTCTTCTTCAGTTGAGGCTTTTATATGTGCATTTCCGCTCTTGGAATTATGTACATCTGCGCCACCTAACCCTTCAGAAGTTATCTTTTCTCCTGTGACTGTTTCAATCACCTTTGGACCAGTTATAAACATTTGAGATGTTTTTTCAACCATTATTACAAAATCTGTGATTGCTGGTGAGTAAACAGCTCCCCCTGCACTTGGTCCAAGGATTACCGAAATCTGAGGAATCACGCCTGAATAAATTGAGTTCCGATAAAATACCTGACCATACCCATCAAGTGATGATACTCCTTCTTGAATCCTAGCGCCTCCGGAATCATTTAGACCAATAAAAGGTACACCATTTTTTGCAGCCAGATCCATAACTGCCGCTATTTTTTTACCGTGCATCTCCCCCAGAGCACCACCGTAAACAGTGAAATCCTGGGCAAACAAATAAATTGGCTTACCATTTATTTTACCGTACCCTGTTACAACACCTTCACCTTTTGCACTAGATGTATCCATTCCATAGCCAGATTCCCTATGTTCCATAAAAGGGTTTAATTCAACAAATGACCCATCATCCAAAAGATAGTCGATGCGTTCTCTTGCAGTCTTTTTACCCTTTGCATGTTGTTTTTCAATACGTTCATCACCACCGCCAAGTTCAACCTGTCTCCGCTTATCGTACAACTCACTTATTTTATCAAAAATATCCATACTTACTCACTTCCCTTTACTGGTTGACTCAATTCAAATAAGACGCCACCTGCTGCTTTTGGGTGAATGAAAGCAATTTCGCTATTATGTGCACCAGGCTTTGCTTGTTCGTTAATTAGCTTAACACCATCTGCTTTGTACTGTTCTAGTCTTGCTTTGATATTGTCCACTTCTAATGCAATATGGTGAATCCCTTCACCTTTTTTATCGATAAATTTTTGAATTGCTGAATTTACTGATAAAGGCTCTAACAACTCAAAACGTGTTTCTCCAATTTTTAAAAATGCTACTTTGACATCTTCTGAGTCTACTGTTTCTACTCCTTCAAGCTCAAGCCCTAGTGTATGAGAATAAAATGGCATAGCTTGATCTATTGATTGAACAGCTATCCCGATATGGGCAATTTTTGCAGGCTTCTTAACAACTGTCGAATCAGGGTCTACTAATTGTTTAATATAGTTTGCGAGTACATCAGTAGAAGATCCACTTGTGAAAATTTGATCAATTCCTTTTTCCTTCAAAAATGGGATATCTTCAGTAGGGATAACACCGCCTCCTACAACTGGAATATCACTTGCATTTCGTTTCACAAGCTCTTCTACTACTTTAGGAAACAATGAGCGATGCGCTCCAGACAAGGAGGAAAGTCCAATGACATCAACATCCTCCTGCACCGCAGCCTGGGCAATTTGTACAGGTGTTTGTCTAAGCCCAGTATAAATAACTTCCATTCCGTGATCACGTAATGCTTGTGCAATAATTAAAGCTCCCCGGTCGTGTCCATCCAACCCCGGCTTTGCAATTAATACTCGAATTTTACGCATGTGTCTCTCCCCTTCTTACATTCCTGTGTATTCACCAAATTCATCTCGTAATACGTTACAAATTTCCCCAACTGTCGCGTACGCTTTAACAGCTTTAAGTATATGCGGAATTAGATTTGCATCTTGAATTTTTGCTTGTTCTCCCAATGTGTGAAGCAATTTATCTACTCTTTCCTGATTTCGTTCCTGACGAATCTTTGCAAGTGAATCAATTTGTGCTTGCTCCAATGCCTCGTCAACCTTTAATAGATCAGGATTCACTTCCTCTTCCAACCGATATTTATTCAAACCTACAATTACTTCTTCTTCTCTTTCGATTTGTTTTTGTGTTTCATAGGCGTTGTGATGAATTTCACGCTGCATAAAGCCCTCTTCAACTGCCTGTACTGCGCCACCTATATCTTTTATTTGCTGTAAGTATTTATTTACTTCCTCTTCCATCTTGTTTGTTAGTTCTTCTACATAATAGGAACCACCCAGCGGATCAACAGTATCAGCAACTCCACTTTCATTTGCAATTATTTGTTGTGTGCGAAGCGCTATCCGAGCAGACTCTTCAGTTGGTAATGACAATGCTTCATCACGGGAATTAGTATGCAAACTTTGTGTTCCTCCCATTACAGCCGCAAGGGCCTGCAATGTAACACGAACAACATTATTATCTGGTTGCTGTGCTGTAAGCGTAGATCCACCTGTTTGAGTGTGAAAACGCAATTTCCAGCTTTTTGGATCTTTTGCATGATATTCTTCTTTCATAATTTTAGCCCAGATTCGACGTGCAGCGCGGAACTTTGCAATCTCTTCGAAAAAATTATTATGTGCGTTAAAGAAAAAGGCTAGTCTTGGCGCAAAAGCATCGATATCCATACCTGATTCTAGTGCAGCATCAACATATGCCATGCCATTTGCAATTGTAAATGCCAATTCCTGTACCGCTGTTGAACCAGCTTCTCTAATATGGTATCCAGAAATACTTATCGTGTTAAATTTCATTTCTTTTTCCTGGCAGTATTGGAAAATATTAGTTATAAGGCGCATGGATGCTTTTGGTGGATAAATGTATGTACCGCGAGCAATATACTCTTTTAAGATATCATTTTGAATCGTCCCAGTTAATTTTTCAATCGGAACTCCCTGCTTCTCACCAACTGCAATATACATACATAAAAGTACCGATGCAGGTGCATTAATTGTCATCGATGTACTTACCTGATCAAGTGGAATTTTATCCAACAACTGCTCCATGTCATGAAGGGAATCTATAGCTACGCCTACTTTTCCAACCTCTCCCTCAGACATTATGTCGTCAGAATCATACCCTATTTGTGTTGGTAAATCAAAAGCAACGGATAACCCTGTTTGACCTTGTTCCAACAAATACCTGAATCGTTTATTTGTCTCTTCGGCAGAACCAAATCCCGCATATTGCCGCATGGTCCAAAATCTACTGCGATACATGGTTGGCTGGATACCACGTGTAAATGGATATTCCCCTGGAAAACCAATTTCACCTTCATATTTTTCATTAACTTCTGGATAATGTAATCTTTCAACTTCTATTTCTGATGATGTGGTGAAACTATTCTTTCGTTCGGGAAAGCGCTTAATTGTTTTGTCTACTGATTTATTCCATCTTCCCTCTGCTGAAGAGTTAGATTCGTTATTATCCATATGGTATTGGCCCCCAATATAATTATTAATGTATATTTTTAAGACTAATTCTTCAAATTCACTTGTCCAAACACATAAAAAAAGATAAAATATAACTAGTAATGGTTTCTTAAGGAGGATTAACTGTGGCTAACAATCAAACTAAAACGCATACGCATAGAAAACCGTCTAAGCGAGACCGTAGATTAAAAGTAATTATCTACATTATGATACTTGCTATGGTATTAACAACAGTAACTACTGGTTTAGCACTTTTTGTAAACTAACAATAAATAATTCGAGTAAAGCCGGGATAACTTATCCCGGTTTTATTATTGTTTAGGAAACTATAGATTTCAAAGGCTGTTGATTCGGCAATAAACAGCTATTAAAACTATTATTTTTTTAAAATCTTCTGCTATCCACTTATTAGGTCAACCTCTACCAGAGCGAGCGGATTGCACTTTTGTTTTTTTACTTACTACGTCACTCTCTTTAAATTTCTTTTTGATAATCAGATAATCCTCTATTTCTCGAAGTAATCGAAACAGATTAGCTCTTGTTTCAAATTCTTCCCTTGTTGTTGGCAATTCTTCATTGTCAAATTCAATCTGTAATTCATTCAGCCTATCCAAGAAAATAGAAGCCGTATTACCAGGATGAACTGCTTTAGATAACCTTTCAAAAAATAATGAGATAGTGACGGATAAATGATCGGTTTTAGGCAGTTTACTTACTAGTGGCAACATTTTTTTCAAAAGCTCAAATTGTTTTTTACGCATCTTAAAATAATCATAATAAGGGTGGTTTGATCGTAACAAATGGTTCTCTCGATCAAGCGATACGAGGTTGTCAGCCTCTTCCAGAATTTCTTCTGTTCTAGTTAATTCCTTCCCATCCCAAATTACATCTTTATCACATATGTATAGCGAAATTTCCTTTAGAATCACCTGAAAATTATCTTCTAATTCAACTTGTTTCTTTTTAAGTTTATTATCTAAACTAGGCATATATAGATTTAATAGTAGTGCAGTACCAACACCCACGATAATGAGTAAAAATTGATCTACAATAAATGCTAAAGAGATTTGCCCAAGGCTATACAGGTTTAAAATAATAACAGAACTTGTTGCAATACCAGGTGAAATATTCAGATAAACAGTAATCGGAATAAATAATGCGAAAACTAATCCTACCACAACTGTATTGTAGCCCATTGTTTCAAAGAACACGTATGAAAACAATATTGCAATCGTACACGCTAAAAATCTGTGCCATGCACTTAAAACAGATTTTTTTCTTGATGGTTGTATACACAATAAAGTTAGTATCCCTGCTGAAAGAAAATTGGTTAAACCTAGTACCTGAGCAATCGAAATTGCAAGCGGAGTACCGATCGCAGTTTTTATAGTTCGATAGCCAATTTTCAAAGTAAATTCTCCTTCTTCTTTAAGTCAGACTCTGTGGTTAATCCATCTAGTTTGACGAGCATTAAACCTCTTGGATAAAGGGAGATTATCTATACCCGAACTAGCCAGCTTAGTTAAGCTTAAGAAAATGAGGCTGACCCGAAAAAATAGAGACAGCCTCATCATTACTAGATTGAATTATACTTCTTCACAGTTTTCGTCAAATACTTTTTGAAGTTTACCTACTACGTCTACAGCTGTAAACCCTTCAATATCATGACGCTCTAACATAGTAACAATTTTTCCATCTCTTAAAAATGCAAATGATGGAGATGAAGGTGGGAATCCTTCGAAATATTGACGTGCTTTTTCTGTAGCTTCTTTATCTTGTCCTGCGAAAACAGTTACAAGATGATCAGGTCGCTTATCGTAATGTATTGCATTAGCTGCTGCAGGTCTAGCAACGCCACCAGCACAACCACATACTGAGTTAATCATTACCAGCGTAGTGCCTTCTCGTTTCATTGCAGAATCTACGTCTTCTACTGTTGACAACTCTTCATATCCTGCTTCTCTTATATCTGAACGTGCGACATCAACGACATCGTTCATAAATAGGTTAAAGTCCATTTGAACATCCATCCCCTTTTAATTAGTAGTATCTAAACTATCTCTAGCTTATCAATTTTAAGGCAAGATTTCAATTCAAACTAACTGACCTAGTACAGGTTCGTGTTTTCTTTGTTCATGTTTTCTAATATCTCTTTAACTCGAGCTAAGAAATTACCACAAACCAGACCGTCTAAAATGCGATGATCCAGAGATAGTGAAAGATTCACCATATCTCTAGCAGCAAACATGTCGTTAATGATCATTGGACGCTTAACAATCGATTCAACCTGCAAAATTGCTGCTTGTGGATGGTTGATTACACCCATCGAATGGATCGAACCAAATGAACCAGTATTATTAACTGTGAAGGTTCCACCCTGCATGTCAGCTGATGTCAACTTACCAGAACGAGCCTTTCCAGCCAATTCGGAAATATCTTTTGCAATTCCTTTAATACTCTTCTCGTCAGCGTGTTTAATAACTGGGACAAATAATTCCTGGTCCTTAGCCACAGCTATCGACAAATGAATATCTTTTTTCTGAATGATTTTGTCGCCAGCCCACATACTGTTTAATTGTGGGTATTCTTTTAAAGCTTGGGCAACAGCTTTTACAAAAAAGGCAAAAAACGTTAACCCAAATCCTTCATTTTGTTTAAATTCATTCTTAACTTTATTACGGTAGGTTACAAGATCTGTCACATCTACTTCTACAGTCATCCAGGCGTGTGGAATTTCTGTCGTTGAGCGCACCATATTTTGCGCAATCATCTTTCGTACACCAGTGACAGGAATTTCAATATCACCTGCCTGAGAAGTTGGTGCTGGAGAAGAAGGTTTTGGAGCAGCCTGATCGGACTTTTCTGCTTTAACAGTATCAAGACTAGCTTCACTTTCTTTTGGAACTTCCCCAGAAGTGATAATTTTTTCTATATCTTTTCTAGTAATTCTTCCACCTTTTCCGGTGCCTGATACCTGAGTTAAATCAATGTCATTGTCTTGAGCCATTCGCAACACAGCTGGAGAGTACCGTTTTTTCATAGATTGATCTTTTGTCTCTTCATCAGTTTGGATTTCTTCTACTTGTTCAGGAGTTTCATCAGTAGTAGTAGAGCCCCCGGTTGACACCGTAGATCCACCTTCTGTTTCGATATAACACATTAGTTCTCCAACCTCGATAGTTTCGCCCTCTTGTGCAACGAGCTCTTTAATTACACCGGTAAAAGAAGATGGTACCTCAGCATTGACCTTGTCTGTCATTACTTCTGCGATCGGATCATATTTATTTACCTTATCTCCAACTTTAACAAGCCAAGCACTGATTGTTCCCTCTGTAACACTTTCGCCTAGTTGAGGCATATTTATTTTCTCAGAAGCCATTTAGTGACCCTCCTTTAATTCCATTAAAATTCTGCTAGTTCACGTATTGCCTTTTCTACTTTATCTGGATTGATCATAAAGAACTTCTCCATTTTGGGTGAGTATGGCATTGCAGGAACATCAGGACCTGCAAGACGTTGAACAGGTGCATCCAAATCAAACAAACAATTTTCAGCAATAATAGCTGCGACTTCACCGATAATACTTCCTTCTTTATTGTCCTCAGTAATCAATAGTACCTTTCCAGTCTTTTTAGCAGCTTCAATAATTCCCTCTTTATCTAATGGATAAATTGTACGTAAATCTAATATATGTGCATCAATACCTTCTTCAGCTAACTTTTCAGCTGCCTGCAGTGCAAAATGTACCGCTAAACCATAGGTGATTATCGTTACGTCTGAACCTTCTCGTTTAACATCTGCTTTTCCTAGTGGAAGGACATAATCATCCTCAGGGACCTCCCCTTTAAGTAGGCGGTACGCTCGTTTATGCTCGAAAAAGAGAACCGGATCGTTGTCACGAATAGATGCCTTTAGTAATCCCTTTACATCGTACGGTGTAGACGGCATAACTATTTTTAAACCTGGTTGGTTTGCAAAGATTGCTTCAACTGATTGTGAATGGTATAAAGCGCCATGGACTCCCCCACCGTATGGGGCACGTATAGTCATCGGGGCACTCCAATCATTATTCGAGCGATATCGAATTTTAGCTGCTTCTGAGATGATTTGATTTACTGCCGGCATAATAAAATCAGCAAATTGCATCTCAGCTACTGGCCGCATTCCATACATAGCCGCGCCAATTCCTACACCAGCTATTGCTGATTCTGCAAGTGGTGTGTCAAGAACACGTGCATCACCAAATTCATCGTACAAACCCTTGGTAGCTCCAAATACGCCACCTTTCTTACCAACATCTTCTCCTAAAATAAAAACTTTCTCGTCACGTTGCATCTCTTCTCTTAATGCTGTTGTTACAGCTTGTATATATGACATTACTGGCATTTTACAGTTCCCTCCTTACTCTTCATATACAAATCTTAAAGCACTCTCTGGTTCCGCATATGGTGCATTTTCTGCATAGTCTGTTGCTTCGTTTACGATATCGACAATTTCTGCATTTAATTCTTTTTCAACCTCATCCGTTAATATCCCTGCGTCTTTCAAATAGGCAGCAAAGGTTATAATAGAATCTTTCTTCTTTGCCTCTTCTACCTCTTTACTTTCTCGATACTGACTGTCATCGTCATCACTTGAATGCGCAGTTAAACGATAGGTTACAGCCTCAATTAACGTTGGGCCGTCACCTTTGACTGCACGTTCTCTTGCCTCTTTAACAGCCTCATAGACAGCCAATGGATCATTACCGTCTACAGTTATACCTGGCATCCCATAACCAATTGCACGGTCTGAGACGTTTTTTGCCGCTACTTGCCTTTCTATTGGTACTGAAATTGCATATTTATTATTTTCAACCATTGTTATTACTGGAAGCTTATGTACACCAGCAAAATTCAAACCTTCATGAAAGTCACCTTGATTCGAAGAACCTTCCCCAAGAGTCACCAACGAAACAATCTTCTTTCCTTCCATCTTTGCAGCTAAGCCAACACCCACAGCATGCGGAAGTTGAGTTGTCACAGGAGACGATCCAGTTAAAATTCTGTTTTTCTTTTGTCCAAAATGTCCTGGCATTTGACGTCCACCGGAATTTGGATCTTCTTGTTTAGCAAAACCAGATAACATTAATTCTCTAGCTGTCATACCAAAAGCAAGAACTACCCCCATATCCCGGTAATATGGTGCCACATAATCCTCTTCTCGATTTAACGCAAAAGACGCCCCCACTTGAGCTGCTTCCTGTCCTTGACAAGAAATAACAAATGGAATTTTCCCTGCTCTGTTCAATAACCACATTCTTTCGTCAATTTTCCTTGCTAAAAGCATTGTTTTAAACATTTCTAATGCCTGATCATCAGTTAATCCTAATGCTTGGTGGCGATTCTTTGCCATTTATAGTCCCTCCTTTATTTTCTAAGCCCTGACCCGATGTTCAGTCGTCTCAGCTTTTAACCATGTATTTGTTTTCCATCCACTGCTAGAGCCGCTTCGCCAATCACTTCAGAAAGGGTAGGATGTGGGTGAATGGTTTCTGCGATTTCCCAAGGTGTTGCATCTAGAACTTTTGCAAGACCTGCTTCAGAAATCATATCCGTAACATGTGGACCTATCATGTGACACCCTAATAAATCATCTGTTTTTTTATCTGCAATAATTTTCACGAAACCATCTGACTCACCGTGAACCAATGCTTTACCAACTGCCTGGAAAGGAAACTTGCCAACCTTGATATCATATCCTTGTTCCTTAGCCTGCTTTTCAGTAAGCCCGACACTAGCAACTTCTGGGTTAGAATAGATGCACGTTGGTATGTTTTCATATTTAATTGGTAGAGGGTTATGATTTCCCATATGTTCTACTGCCACAATTCCTTCATGTGAAGCAACATGAGCCAATTGCATACCACCAATGACATCTCCAATTGCATAAATATGTGTCTCTTTCGTTTGATAAACGTTATTTGTTTGGATAAATCCTTTTTCAATAACTATATCCGTGTTTTCGATACCAATGTTTGTTGTATTTGCTTCACGTCCAACAGAAACTAACATTTTCTCCGCTTCGAAGGTTTGGTTTTCGCCACCAATTTCAGCCTCAACACGAACACCGTTCTCTACTGATAGGGTGTCAGATAAAACTTTAGCGCTTTTCACAAAAGTAATTCCTTTTTTCTTAAGAAGTTTTTCAGCCTCTTTTGCAATTGCAGCGTCTTCAGTCGGTAAAATCTGGTCTAAATACTCAATAACAGTAACTTCTATCCCGAAGTCAGCAAGCATTGACGCCCACTCAATTCCGATTACTCCACCACCTACAATGATGATTGAATTGGGCAACTCTTCCATATGTAGCGCTTCATCTGAAGTCATTACATATTTCCCGTCGATTTCAAGTCCAGGAAGAGATTTCGGTCTGGAGCCAGTTGCAATTAGTACATTTTTCGGTACAATCATTGTGTTTTCATCACCGTTTGCATATTCAATTGAAATTGTACCTGGCATAGGAGAAAAAATACTAGGTCCAAGAATACGACCAAAGCCTTCAAATACATCTATTTTCCCCTTTTTCATTAGTCCCTGCACACCTTGATGGAGTGTGTTAACAATCTTATCTTTTCTCTCTTGTACCTTGGTGAAATTTAAAGTTGTATCATTAGTATCTATCCCATACTGACTTGCTTCTTTTGTTTGCCTGAAAACTTCTGCACTACGAAGTAACGCCTTAGAAGGTATACAACCACGGTGTAAACATGTTCCACCAAGGTCGCCCTTTTCAACAATTGCTACTTGCATTCCTAGCTGAGATGCTCTTATTGCAGCTACATATCCTCCCGTTCCCCCACCGAGGATAACGAGATCGTATTCTTTTGCCATACATCATTCACTCCTATTGTTGTTGAGTAGCAGGATAAATCATAGGTTCTTCTTCTTTACGAAGTACCCTCAATGTTCCTTCTGTTAATGCCTGTAGTTCATTTTCACCTGGATAGACAATTACGTCAGCGATCCAATCGATTCTTTTCGAAATCATTTTTAAAAAGGTTTTTCCATAAGCAAGGCCACCAGTTAGCACAATTGCATCGACTTTCCCTTCTAACACAGCACTCATAGAACCTATTTCCTTAGCAATCTGATATGCCATTGCTTCATAGACATTAATTGCCTCTTGATCACCTTTTTCGATTCTATGTTCAACTTCAACTGCATCACTTGTTTGCAAATACGCCATAAGTCCGCCCTTGCCTACTAATTTTTTCATCACTTCATCCAGGTAATATTGACCTGAGTAGCACAATGCAACCAAATCACCAGCTGGTACAGTACCAGCGCGCTCAGGAGAAAATGGTCCATCGCCATGCAAGCCATTGTTCACGTCAACTACTTTTCCCTTTTTATGTGCTCCCACTGTGATTCCCCCACCCATGTGGGTAACAATTAAATTAACCTCGCTATAAGCCATATTAATATCTTCTGCCGCTCGTCTTGCGACTGCTTTTTGGTTTAGAGCATGAAAAATACTTTTTCTCGGTATTTCAGGAACACCAGAATAACGCGCTATATCCTCAAATTCATCTACGACTACAGGATCCACAATGTAGGCTGGAATGTTAAGGCCATTAGCAATTTCACTTGCAATAATGCCCCCTAAATTTGATGCGTGTTCACCGTTAAGTCCTTGTCTTAAATCATTAAGCATTGCGGCGTTCACTTCATACGTTCCACCTTCTATTGGTCTTAGCAAACCGCCACGACCACAAACAGCACTTAATTTAGAAATGTTAATACCTTCATGATCCAATTGATTTAGAATGATATTTTTTCTGAAATCATATTGATCAATTATACGATTGTACGTTGCTACTTCATCAGCATCGTGACGAATAGTTTTTTCAAAGATACAGGTTTCATTGTCAAAAACACCTATCTTTGTTGAAGTTGACCCTGGGTTTATTACTAAAATGCGAAAGAGTTGTTGCAATGCTGTTAACCTCCGTTACATATTCTGCATGTGGCACCGTTAGCGTACAGTAAACCACCTATCTTCTACTTAATGTGTGATGTCCGTTTAATAAAAACTGGCTACGGGAATCCCTAACGGATGCAATCCGCTCTTCAGCCATACGATCAGCTGCGACATATGTCGGGATATTATCACGTCTGGAAATATCAAATATTTTTAATAGGATGCCATATATGGATTCTACATTTTTCATTGCTCTTGCTGCATTATAACCATTTAGCTCATCAGCTACGTTGATTACTCCGCCTGAATTGATAACATAATCTGGTGCATAGACAATACCCATCTCATGTATAATGTCCCCGTGTTTAGTAGATTTAAGTTGATTATTAGCTGAACCTGCAATCACTTTGGCTTTAAATTGCGGAATAGTTTCATCATTTATCGTTGCACCAAGAGCGCATGGAGAATAAATATCGCAGTCAACTCCATATATGTCATCTGGATCCACTGCTTTTGCCCCAAATGCATTTACCGCCCGATCAACAGCTACTTTGTTTATATCAGTAACGATTAAGTTGGCACCTTCCTCATGCAAATATTCACAAAGTGTATATGCAACATTACCAACACCTTGGACAGCTATTGTTTTTCCTTCTAATGAATCACTGCCAAATGCCTCCATTGCAGCTGCTTTCATCCCTTTATACGTTCCATAAGCTGTAACAGGCGATGGATTACCTGAAGAACCAAACTCAGGTGAAACCCCTGTTACAAAGTCGGTTTCCATGTGAATTAAATCCATGTCTTCTACAGTTGTACCAACGTCTTCAGCAGTAATATAGCGTCCATTTAACCCTTGAATGTATCTACCAAAAGCGCGGAATAGTTCAGGATTTTTATCCTTTTTAGGATCTCCAATAATTACTGTTTTACCTCCACCTAAGTTTAAGCCTGCAGCTGCATTTTTATAAGTCATTCCTTTAGCTAAACGAAGTGCATCCTCTATTGCGGCAGCTTCCGTTGGATACGTCCACATTCTAGTCCCGCCAAGTGCAGGACCCAGAGTGGTATCATGAATTGCTATAATTGCTTTCAACCCCGAATTTTTATCCTGACAAAAAACCAATTGCTCATAATCATATTTTTCCATGTAAGTAAAAATTTCCATTGTTGTTCCTCCTAGAATTTTTTTAATGAGGCTAGTGCAAGTGAAAGTGAATGTAACTTGGTTGCTGCAGAATCTGCACGTGATGTTAAGACAATTGGTGCACTTGCACCGCTTACAACCGCTGCTACTTTTGCATTAGCAAAATACATAAATGATTTATATAAAGCGTTTCCGACTTCAATCGTTGGAACAGCTATAATATCCGCAAACCCGGCAACCTCTGATTGGATATCTTTTAGTTCAGCAGCATGAGATGATATCGCGTTATCAAATGCCAGCGGACCATCAACAATGCAGTTTCTGATTTGATTTCGCTTTTGCATTTGTGTTAATAGTGCCGCATCTACAGTAGCTTGCATACTTGGATTTATTACTTCAACCGCTGCAAGCGCTGCTACCTTTGGGCAATCTATTCCTACGCCCCTTGCTATTTGCACTGCATTATTGATTATTTCAGCTTTTTCCATTAATGTTGGTGCAATATTCATTCCTGAATCTGTTAAGAATAATAAGCGATCCTGGTTAGGTATTTCAAAAAGAGCTACATGTGATAAAATTTTGCCTGTCCTTAGTCCATACTCCTTATTCAGCACAGCTTTTAAAAGAGACTTTGATGAAATATTACCTTTCATTAAAATATCTGCTTTCTTCTGATGAATAGCCTCAACCGCTGCACGCGCTGAATCATTTTCTTCATTAACAACCTTTAAGTCAGATGATGACAAATCTAATCCTATGCTATTAGAAATAGTACGTATATCATTTTCATTTCCAAAAAGGATGAATGAGCATAAACTTTCTGTTAACGCTTCTTTTACTGCTTTAAGAACTTCTTCATCTGCGGCATTAGCTACAGATACAATTTTTCCAGTTTCATTTTTTGCACTTCGCGTTAAATCACTTAATGTTTTCATCTGTTCCCTCCAACCTTATTGGAAGCGCTTTAATTTTTTGTTTCGTTAACTAAAGTTACGTGAAATCTTTCATATTTGTTTTTTCTATCCGATACTTGTCCATTTTATAATATAAATTCCGAATAGAAATATTAAGCTCCTTTGCTGTCTTTGTTTTATTATAATGGTTTGCGTGATAAACCTGTTTTATATATGTTTCCTCAAAATTTTCAACTGCGTCCTGCAGTGTGCCGTTATTTGTCTCGAAACGCTCGACATCCTGTGAATGAATTGCGTTATCTGGATTCAGGCTAGGAATGTGTTTTAGTTTTATAACTTCCTCATTAATATCCATATAAATTAAAGCACGTCCCAAAACATTTTCTAACTCCCGTACATTTCCAGGCCAATTATACGACTTGAGAAAATCCATAGCTTCAAGGTTAATTCTGCGCACATTTCTTCCATAGTCCTGATTTATTTTATGAATTAGATGGGGGATTAACTCTGTCAAATCCTCTACTCTTTCATGTAGTGAAGGAATAAATATTGGTAAACGGTTCAATCTGTAATACAAATCTTCACGAAAAGTCTTTTTCATTATAGCTTTTTCTAAATTAGCGTTTGTGGCTGTTATAATGCGAACATTAATAGCAATGGGTTCAATCCCACCAACGCGCACAATTTCATTATCCTGGAGCACTCTTAATAATTTGGCTTGCATAGGTAAAGATAATTCACTGATCTCATCCAGAAAAATACTCCCCATATTTGCTTCCTCAAACAAACCAGCTTTCCCACCACGCTTTGATCCGGAAAAAGCACCTTCTACATAACCAAACAATTCACTCTCAAGAACGGAATCTTCAAAAGCAGCACAGTTCACACGGATAAACTTGTTATGTTTTCTATCGCTTTCATTGTGAATAGCATGAGCAAAAAGTTCTTTTCCAGTTCCAGATTCACCACGTAGTAATACAATAGCAGGTGTTTTTGCACCGACCTTAGCTTGTTCAAGTGCAAGCTTAAGTTCAGGTGAGGAACCAATTATATCATCGAACGTATATTTAGCTTCCAGATTCCTAATAATTTGTCTTGCCCGCTTTAACTCACTTGTAAGGGCCTTTATCTCGGAAACATCATGCAAAACACCGACACTACCTTTTATTTTACCATCAACAATTACAGGAGCAACATTGACAAGAACATCCTTTTTCGCAGATCCAACCTTCATTCTCACTCCACGAACTGGACGTCGTGTATGTAAAACCTTCATATGCATACTTTCACCTTCTGAAATATCAACAGTTGCGGGTTTGCCTATAATATCTGATTTTGTTAAACCAGTAATCCTGGAATATGCAGGATTAATCATTAATCCATTTCCATTTTCGTCAACAACAGTTATTGCTTCATCAGATGATTGAATAATTGCTTCTAACATTATTTTAATTTCTTTTAAATCTGTATTTTCTTCTGCCAGATTAACTACTTCCGTAATATCCTTGAATACTGCGAATGCACCGACTAGTTCATCTTCGGAATTAATGATAGGTATTCTTGTGGTAATAATCTTTTTATTGTTTTCGAGGATTAATTCCTGGTTAACTTCTTTTCTTCGACTTCTAATAACAAAAGGAAGTCTCGAATTTTCAATAACTTCTTGAATCGGCCTGTTTAGGAAATCCTGTTTGGCTACTTCTATTATTCGCTCAGCACTCTTATTAATAAACTGGACTATACCCTGCCCGTTCACTACTATCATTCCATCACGAATATTATTAAGAATCAGTTTTTGATTATCCATTTCCATTTTCAGCCGCTCTAACAACGACTCTTTTTCTTCCATTAATTCTGCGATAATAAATGCAACTGAACCCGGAATTACAACTGTCTTTCTATTGCGAGCCTCGATAATATCTTCTAAAACAGACTCATTTCCAGTTGCTTCAATGATGATATCTATGTCATCATTGACCCACTTTTTCCAATCTGCACCTGTATGTATGCCATATTCATTTGCAAGTTTTAATCCTATAGCCTGGCTGTTTGAATCAATTACTCCAACAATTTGCATCCGATCTATTTTTGATAAAATCTTTATGAATGCAGTTCCACCTTTACCAGCACCAATTATAAGCACTCGCTTCATTTGATCCCACCTTGCAATTTTTTGCACATATATATTGTACGATAATCTGCAGGTTTTGGCAAATAAAAATTGTTCCTATTTTTAAATGGCTTTGCTATACTGAAGATAACATATGATTTAAAAGGAGTTTCTCAATATGCGAATTATTGCAGTATTATTTCTTGTCATTCCAGGAATTATTTCTGCTTATGGAATTAAATTGATGCGTGATTCATTATTTGATGATTTATATCCTCTATTTTTTCACGTGGGAGTCCAATTTTTTATTGGATTTATTTTTTTAGTGGGCGGTATTGCTTTTATAGGAGGTTTTATTGTACATCGAGACAGAAAACGTCAATACGACACAAAAAACACAAATATGAAAAGTTAACTAAAATGATGGTCCTATAATTACATAGAACCATCATTTTTTCATATTAACTTACTTTATGTTCTAACCTTAATCGGTCAGCAACCATTGCGATGAACTCTGAATTTGTCGGTTTTGCTTTTGAGACACTAATTGTATAGCCAAATAACTCTGAAATGGAGTCGATATTACCTCTACTCCATGCAACCTCTATTGCATGTCTTATTGCACGCTCTACTCTTGACGCGGTAGTGTTGAATTTTTTTGCAATATCAGGATAGAGCACTTTTGTAATTGATCCAAGCAACTCAATGTCATTGTAAACCATGGTAATTGCTTCTCGTAAATACATATATCCTTTTATGTGTGCTGGCACACCAATTTCATGAATTATATTCGTAATATTTGCTTCTAGATCTTTCTTTTGTTTCCCTTTTCTGTTGGTACTATTATTTAGTTGTGACGGTTTATTATTTCTGCCTTGCACCTGCTGAATTTGATCAGCTAAGTTATCTAAATCAAAAGGTTTTAATATAAAATAGGCAGCACCCAGATCAACTGCTTTTTTCATTACTTCTTCTTGTCCAAAGGCCGTTAGCATAATTACATTTGGATATTTTGCTCTTTCTGACCTTCGAATAGATTGTAGAACAGCTAACCCGTCAACATGGGGCATAATTATATCTAAAATTAATACGTCTGGCTCTAATTCCTCAAGCATTTCTAAGCAGTCTCTTCCGTTATTTGCAGTTCCAATAACCTCTATATCATCCTGACCATCGAAATACTCCTCCATAACCTGAACCAATTCCCGATTGTCATCAACTAAACACACTGATATTTTCTTTGCCTTTTCCACTTTGTTTCCTCCCTTATGTAATTTAAACATTTCCCACGCTATACTTTCGACATGAATTCCGCATATCCTTCTTTAAAGGAAAAAAACTTTATTTTTTTTAAACTTTTCTTTATTTTCCTTAGTTTTTCTTCAGTATTCTATTGTATATGATAAAAAATGACAAATTACAGTTGCGTTTGTCGAAAAATAAAACGAAAACAGTTTGCACCAGAAATATCTGATGCAAACTGTTTTCGTTTAACTAGCTTTTTTCTTTTTGTCATAAATATTAATACCTGCTTCTTGTAGCATCCATTCGATGTGAACACCATATCCAGACGTTGGGTCGTTAACAAAAACATGTGTAACGGCTCCAATCACCTTACCGTTTTGAATGATTGGACTGCCACTCATACCCTGAACAATTCCACCTGTCTTTTCTAATAATTCTTTATCAGTTATCTTAATGATCATGCCCTTTGTTGCTGGGAATTTTTGTGGGACACTGCTTACAACCTCAACATCGAATTCTTCAACTTTCTCACCTTCAATTACTGTTAAAATTGTTGCAGGACCTTCTTTTACTTCATGTGATAAAGCTATTGGCATAGGTTTATTAAATTTCCCCTTATCTATACCTTCACTTAATTCACCAAATATACCATATGCACTATTTTTAGTGATTGTTCCTATTTTAGCTGCATCAGCCATAAATTCAGCTTGTTTTTCACCTGGGGTCCCATTAGTTCCCGGGTCAATTGATGTCACTGTAGAATTAACTATTGCTCCATTGTAAATCTCAATTGGTTTTTGTGTATCCATATCAGATATTACATGTCCTAAAGCTCCATACTTTTTGGATTTGGGATGATAAAACGTCATGGTCCCTATCCCTGCTGCTGAATCTCTGATATAGAGTCCAATACGAAATTCATCGTCTTTTTCATCCTTTACCGGTGTTAATTCAGTGTGGATTTTGTCGTCTCCACGCTTAATTGTTACATCTAATGTTTCGTTTGCCTTTCCTGCTTTTTCAACGTACGGTTTAACATCACTCATTTTCTTTATTGAATCCCCATTAATTTTTAAAATTATGTCACCGACCTTAATGTTTGCTTCTTCCCCTGGCGACGATTTATTTGTCCCGGTAATTCGATGATGACCAACCACAAGTACACCTACTGTATGAAGTTGTACACCTATAGATTGACCACCAGGAACCACTTTAAAATCTTCTAAAACATTTACGTCAACTTTCTTAATTGGAATACCAGCAACTGAATAGAGAAGTTGTTCATTCCCTGCCGACATCTTTTTAAAATCATTGGAACTTATCGCCTGTATTGCTTCCTCTTTATTGGATTCGATGTTAACCGATTTCCCCAAACTTGGAACAGCAATTGGTGAATTATTGTTGAAGGTGACAATAGTATTGGGAATAGAAAGGTAATTCTGTACTGGTGTATAAAAAGGCGCCATTATTAGCGCAACGAAAAGCAAAAACCCTAGCCATACTCTGATGTTTTTTCTAGACTTCAATCATTCCACTCTCCTCATGTTCCTAACCCCAATCTTTTGTCTGTACTTCTAATTTGACCGAACAAGGGTGTTTTTAAACTGGTTAATAATAAGTAAACATGTGTATCATTACCTATAAAATTATTGCATAGAGGAATTGTAAATAAATCTGATTTTTTTGGATATACTTTTTAAAAGAAATGAAGTTAAAAAAATACAGGCGTACCGTTCGACATGTACGCACAGTTTTAATCGAACATCCTTGCTTTAGTTGCTGGACGACCAACGTATTACGGTTGCTGGATCGCCATTTTATTTATTACTGAAAAATAAAAAAACCAGATAGCTTATCATCTGGTTTTTACCTCACTCTTATCCATTAAAAACTTTGTTTTATAGTAGCAGCCAACTCAAGCATTTCATTTGCGTGCTCTTTGGCTATATCCGTTAATTTAGCCCCAGTAATCATCCGACTTAATTCATCTATTTTTTCATCTTTTGAAAGTTCCTTAACGAAAGTAATCGTTCTGTTTTTCTTTTCTTCTTTCTCAATTAAATTATGTGTGTCTGCCATAGCTGCAACTTGTGGTAAGTGTGTAATACACAGGACTTGAGACTGGTGTGATACATGAACGATCTTTTCTGCGATAGCCTGAGCGACACGCCCACTTACTCCGGTATCCACTTCATCAAATATGACACTTGTTACACCCTGGTGTTTTGCGAATATTTTTTTCAAGGCTAACATAATCCTGGAAAGCTCTCCACCAGATGCAATCTTGCTTAATTCCTTAAGAGGTTCACCTGTATTTGTTGATATTAAAAAAGTAACATAATCAATTCCATTTTTATGTAACTTTAACGGAGGAACAGATTTGTCATTAATTGATTCCAGTTCCTCTTTGGTTAAAAAATCAATTGAAAATTTAGCTTTCTCTAAATACAAATCCTTTAATTCATAATGAATTTCCTTTGTTAACTCTTTTGCAGCTTTAGCTCTAATGTCATGTAGTTGCTCTGCTTCCAAGTAGGTATCTTGTCGCGTCTCATTAATTTGATTTTGTAATTTTGACAAATGAGAATCCTTATTCGTTATTTCTTCTATTTCTTCCTGAATTTTACCTGTATATTCAATTATTTCATTTACTGTTGTACCATACTTTTTCTTTAACCTGCTAATTTCACTTAACCTTGTTTCAATTTCATTTAACCGTGCAGGTTCATGTTGCAGCGTATCGCTGTAATTACGCAGATCAAACGACAGTTCTTCAACCATATAAAACTGATTGGCAAGCTCTTCAGCTTTTTCTGCTATAAACGGGTCATAATGCTTGTTATTTTCCAGTGCCTGAAGCGCAGTACTAAGCCATTCGATACCTTTTTGTTCACCGTATAAGGCGTTATAGGAATCCTGAAGACTTTTATGCACACGGTCGAAATTGGCCAGATTTTTTCGTTCCTCTTCTAGTATCTCATCTTCATTTGGTTCTAAATTCGCTTGTTCTAATTCATCCAGTTGAAACGTTAAAAGATCTAAACGATGAGCCATTTCCTGTTCATTTTCACTAAGTTCTTTATGTCTTTTTATAAGTGTTTGTAATCTATCGTATAGTTTATGGTATTCAAATTTTGCGCGACTAATTTGCTCAGCATCATATAAATCAAGTAAATCAATATGATTATCTGGTTCCATTAAGCCTTGAGTCTCATGCTGGCTATGTATATCTATTAACGTTTTCCCAAACTCCTTAAGAATTGCCAACGTGACTAATTTACCATTTACACGACAAATACTTTTGCCACCAGAAGTTATTGTTCGCTGCAGGACAATCATGTTATCTGAAATTTCGATTCCATATTCCTTTCCCGCGTTATAAATCGAATGCTCCTTATTGTCGATTGAAAAGAGACCTTCTATTTCAGCCTTCGTTGTATCATGTCTCACAAATTCAACCGATCCTCGCCCTCCAGCTAATAACTGTAGTGCGTCGATAATAATCGATTTCCCTGCTCCTGTTTCTCCAGTTAGGACAGTCAGCCCTTCATTAAATGTTAAGGATAGTTCATCAATGATCGCGAAGTCACGAATAGATAATTCTGTTAACATAACACCAATCACCCCACATAAATTTACAACATATTTAAAAATCGCTCTTTAATTAATAGTGAGTCTTGTTCATTTTTGCATATAATCATACACGTGTCATCGCCGCAAATTGTACCCATTATTTCATGCCATTCCAAATGGTCAATTAGTACTCCTACTGCTTGTGCATTACCAGGAAGTGTTTTTAATACGATAAAGTGACTGGCATGGTCAATTTTAACAAATGTATCGCGTATCAGTCGCTTTAATTTATCAGAGGGGTTGAATCGATGATCAGAAGGCAGACTATATTTATAATTCCCCCTTGGAGTTGGTACTTTTACTAAACACAATTCATTAATGTCCCTAGACACTGTTTTTTGTGTAACACTGAAACCTAAATTTTTAAGCTTATCCACCAGTTCGTCTTGTGTTTCAATTTCCTGAACCGCGATTATTTCGCGAATTTTAATTTGCCGTTGTGTTTTACTCATTAGATTACAATCCCCCTAGCAACTTAAGAAAAAGCCCATTTATTGATTTTTGAGTGCTTTAAAGTTAGCATGTGCTTCATCTACAACTGCATTTAGGAAGGAAGGATCAGGAGAAATTGACTTTTCCTGTTGATCTTGCCAACTAAAGTGAGCGAGAAATTCAATATTTCCGTCGCCACCTGTGATTGGAGAATAGGTCAGTGCACGCAGTTGATAGCCCCCGTCTAAAGCAAATCGGATGACCTTTTCCAAAACATGTAGGTGTGTAGCTTTTTCTCTCACAATTCCTTTTTTTCCAACTTGTTCTCGTCCTGCCTCAAACTGCGGTTTAATTAATGCTACTATGTCACTGTTTTGTTCCAGCAAATTTTTCAATACCGGTAAAATTAATTTTAAAGATATAAATGAAACATCAATAGTCGCAATATTAGGAACGCCATGTTGAAGCATATCAGGGGTGACATATCTAAAATTTGTTCGTTCCATAACAACTACACGTTCATCATTCCTCAATTTCCAGTCCAACTGATTATACCCAACATCAACAGCATAGCATTTTACCGCTCCATTTTGGAGGGCGCAATCGGTAAACCCACCTGTGGAGGATCCAACGTCAACCATTGTTTTATTAGTCAAATCTATGTTAAACACATTTAGGGCTTTCTCGAGTTTTAGACCACCCCTGCCAACATAAGGTATTAATTTCCCTTTAACTGTTAGCGGAATATCCTCTTCCACTTTAACACCAGGTTTGTCCAATCTAACTTGTTCTGAAAATACAAGACCTGCCATAATCGACCGCTTGGCTTTTTCCCGTGTTTCCATTAAATTTCGTTCAACAAGCACTATGTCTAATCGCTTTTTAGCCATTCTCTAAATCCTTCTCTATTTGATTTTATTATTTTTTTTATTATTTTTAGGTAAGACATTTATTTTTAATTTATTCTCTACTACAGCGATTACTTTTCCTGCAAAAAAGATGATAGTAGTGGATGCATTTATTGCAAAATATTTTCCTATTGCTTTTCCACCTACTGTTATTGCTGCAACTATACTGGTTAATACAACCGACAACACTATTTGTAATGTTGAGCCTTCACCTTCTCCAACTAAATCAGCAATCTGCAGAACAACGATGGCTGTAGCAGTCCCACTAACAATTCCGGATATATCCCCGATAACATCGTTACAGAAACTCGCAAATTTATCTGCATTACGAATAATTAGAACCGCTTCTTTTGCACCAGGAACTTTTTCAGCTGCCATTGCATGAAATGGTTGTTCGTTTGCAGCTGTGGAAGCAATTCCAAGCATATCAAATAATACACCGATTATGACTATGACTAGTACAATTAAAAGTCCAACTATCCAAACCACGCCACTCAAGATAGAAGATGAAACAATTGTAAAAATAGCCGCTAACACAAAAGTGATAACGGCAATGGTTAAACTAAATTTCAGAGATCGTTTTATTTGTGATTTCATTCTATACCTCAAACTTATTATGTAAGTAAGGAATGGTCATTTAAAAGGTAAAAACTGCGGCTTAGGTCCAGTAGGTTTTCCCAGATAGTTACCCGATGTTACCATACGGGCGGTTCCCCTTAAAAACTAACTTAACTTTGTCACCAAAAGTTAGACTGGATTACCACTTAGTCCACACTATAATCCCTTTTAAATGTCAATGAACAGTCTAGGAGATTTCCTCGGCAGTCTTTTTGGCGTTCCCTAGCCTCTTTTGCAGTGAAGATTTCATAGAGATGAAAACTACAAGTCAGTGGCCTACCGTCTTGCAATCCGAAACTCTAATCCCCTCAATCACCACTCAAGGCAGGCTACGCTACAAGCAAGGTTTCCCTTTCTTACTATGCAGGTTCATACCCCATTCCATAATGGTCCCTAGGCTTAGTTACCACTACAGTGATGGGCCTCCGCGGTAATAGGGTCAACGCCCACATGCCTTTGTGGATCGCCCTAAAACCTTAACTCCCAGCACTGACCCAAGGCTGGGCGCCTCAAGCCAACACAAGGAACTTCATCGATATGCCCTTTGGCGGATTTTTAGGCCCGCCTTCAGGAACGGAAGACCGACTAGAATACTGCACCATTCCATTTATAAATTTATTATACCATATTATACGCAATTTATCTATATATGTTAGTGATTTCGTGTACTGAAATAATCAGTAAGCTTCATTAAATAAGAGTTGTCCGCGTTTGCTTGATAAAGTGATTTTTTGGCAAGTTTCACGTATTTTTCTTTTTGTTGAGCTGCACCTTTATTTCCTAAGAGTTTTGGATAAGTGCTCTTTTGATTATCTATATCACTACCAACGGGTTTACCAATTACGTCCTGATTTCCTGTTACATCTAAAATATCGTCCTGCACTTGAAATATTAAACCTAAATAATAAGCAAATTCATCTAAATGTTCCAATTGTTTTTCGGTAGCATTGCCTATGTATGCTCCCGACCTTATTGCAAATTTGATTAACTCACCTGTCTTAAGAACATGGATTCTTTCGAGTTCTTCTAGGGTTATTTCTCTATTTTCTGCTTCCATATCTAATAATTGCCCAGCAACCATCCCTTTAGGACCACTAGATCTCGACAATTCACTAATAAGAAAAACTTTTTGCTTGTCTGTTAGGTGTGGGTCTGTCGCCAGTAGTTCAAAGCTATAGGTTAAAAGTCCATCCCCAGCCAAAATTGCCGTTGCCTCGTTAAAAGCAATGTGATTGGTTGGTTTACCTCTTCTTATATCGTCATCATCCATTGCTGGTAAATCATCGTGAATAAGTGAATAGGTGTGAATCATCTCTAACGCTAATGCAGGAGCAATTACTTTCTTTCTATCATTTCCATAAGCATCATAGCTTGCAATCAATAAGGTTGGCCTTAGCATTTTCCCTCCAGCTTCAAGTGAGTAAAGCATGGATTCCTTTAAGCTTGCTGGGATGTCTAATTGATTAAACACTTTATTGAACTCTTCTTGAACAAACAGTTTATTTTCCTCTACAAAAGAATCTAAAGTCGCCTGCACGTTATTCTTCCTCCTGTAAATCAAAAGGTTTTAATTCACCTTGTTCATTCATGATTTTTGTCATTTTTTCCTGCACATTAACCAATTTATCATTACATAACTTTGACAACTTCATTCCATCTTGGTAAAAAGTTATTGCTTTCTCTAATGGAACATCACCTTCTTCTAATTGCTCGACAATTTTTTCCAGATCTTCCATTGCTTCTTCAAAAGAAAGCTCTTTCTTTTCTTCACTCATTCCTCTCATCCTCCATTATGTCTTCAATTCTACACAGTAAGATTTCATTTGTTAATTTTACTTGTATAAGATCATGTTTATTCGTCTGTGAACCAGTTTTAATAATATTTCCAGCCTGGTCATAAGGGATAGCGTAGCCCCGCCGCATAACTTCTAACGGATTAAGTAACGAAAGTTTATCCATGATATTAACAATTTGTATTGATTTTTGTTCAGTTACCTGGGACATTAAATAGTGCATTTGCTTTTGTATATGAACTAATTCTTTTGTGAAAGTTTGAATTTGACGTCTTGGGTGTTGACTTACAAATCGTTTCTTAGTGTTGGAAAAAGATTCAGTTTTTTTATTAACCGTAAAAAGAAGAGCTTTATTTAAACGTTCAACCAGTTTATCTAACTCTTGCTCTTTTTGATTTACAAGCTGTTGGGGGTAACGAAAAGCATAGGATTGATTTAAACCCTTAACCTGTCGCAATGATGTATTGTAGATATTGGCAATCATTCTTGACAAAGTCCTGGTAATGTTTCCTATTTTTTCGTTAAGTTCAATTTGGGACGGGACTGCTAATTCAGCAGCTCCTGTTGGTGTAGGAGCACGTAAATCAGCCACAAAGTCACTTATTGTCGTATCTGTTTCATGGCCTACTGCGGAAATAATTGGGATTTTAGAATCTACTATAGCCATTGCTACAGTTTCTTCATTAAAGCTCCACAATTCTTCTATTGACCCGCCTCCACGTCCTACAATCAACAAATCGATATCAGTTTGGTTATTGGCTTGGCGAATCCCATTTACAATCGAATTTGCAGCGTTCACGCCTTGAACAAGTACCGGTATTACAGTTAATTTCACAATTGGGTATCTACGGTTTATCGTTGTAATGATATCACGAACTGCTGCTCCCGTAGGTGATGTAATTACACCAATATGTTTTGGATATATAGGTAATTTTTTCTTTAGTTCCTGATTGAAGTATCCTTGTTTAGCTAACTTTTCCTTTAATTGTTCATAGGCAAGATAAAGTGCACCAATACCATCAGGTTCCATTTTTTGTATGTAAAGTTGGTATTGTCCATATGGTTCAAAGACGCTAATATTACCAGTTATTAAAACCTTCATACCATTTTCTGGCGTAAATTTAATTGACCGATTATTACCAGCAAACATGACTGCCTGTATCCTTGTCTGTTCATCCTTTATTGTTAAATACATATGTCCTCTACTATGAAGTTTAAAGTTAGAAATTTCACCCCTGAGAAGTACCGTGCTAAGATGTGGATCTGAGTCAAATTTTCGTTTCACATATTTGGTAAGTGCTGTAACTGTAAGATATTGGTCGGTCACTGATTATTCAACCTTTTTGCTGCCTTAATAGTGTTTTGAAGGAGCATAGTTATTGTCATAGGCCCAACTCCTTTAGGTACAGGTGTGATGTAAGATGCAATTTCCTTAACAGCTTCAAAATCTACATCCCCTGTAAGAGATCCATTTTCTAACCGATTCACTCCAACATCTACAACAGCTGTTCCTTGTTTTATAAAGTCTGGCCCAATTACATTTGGTTTTCCAACTGCTACTATCAGTATATCCGCTAGCTTCGTGATTTCTTTTAAGTCCTTTGTCTTAGAATGGCAATATGTAACCGTTGCGTTTTCATTTAATAAAAGCTGTCCAACCGGCTTACCAACTATATTACTTCTACCAATTATCACAACATGTTGACCTGCAATTTTAATGTTTTTGGATTTAAGCATTGTGACAATGCCAAAAGGTGTACAAGGCAGAAATGTATCCTTACCAGTCATCATTCTCCCTATATTTAACGGATGAAATCCATCTACATCTTTTTCAGGGTTAATATGTTCAATTACTTTTTGTTCTGAGATAGCCTTTGGCAATGGCAACTGAACCAGAATACCGTGTACTTCAGGGTTACCATTCAGCTCTGAAATAGTGTCTAATAAGTCTTTCTCGCTAGTTGACTCCGGTAGTTCAATAATCTCAGAAGTTATGCCTGTTTCTGCACTTGCTTTTTTCTTGCCATTGACATATGATCTCGATGCAGGATCATCTCCTACTAAAACTACAGTCAGATGTGGGACCAACCCTTGTTCACGTAAATCAGAAACCTCTTCCTTCATATTCTCTCTAATTTGCTTTGCTAATTCTTTCCCGTTAATTATCTCAGCAGGCACTTAATTTATTCCCCTTTCAGGCTATGATTTTTTTCAACACTCCATTAACAAACTTACCAGATTTTTCATCTCCATACTCTTTAGCCAAATCAACCGCTTCATTAATTGAAACATTCGTTGGAATCTCATCGAGGTAATCTATTTCATATGTTGCTATGCGGAGGATTGTTTTTTCCACCGATGCAATTCGTTGGATTGACCAGTTTTCCAAATGATTTGAGATTTTCTCATCTATTTGCTGTTTATGTTCAACTACACCTTGTACAAGCTTTTCTAAAAATGAGTCTGCTTCACCAGTTTCATTGTGATTAGCTAATACCTGGTTTGGATTTAATTCATTTAAATCTATTTGAAATAGTAACTGAAATGCTTTTTCTCTTGCTGCATGCCGTCTCATTATTCATTACTCCTTTAGTCTTCTCTATACAAATAATAACATGAACACTGGACGGAAAGCTAGACATAGAAAGACGGCTAAAGGAGTTCTTTTAGCCGTCTTTAATTACTCACTTTTTTCTTCTGTACTATCTTTACCATCCATCTGAATTCCTACCACGTGAACATTAACTTCTGTGGTTTCTAAAGCAGTCATACTCTTTATCGTCTGTCGTATATTGGTTTGTAGTTTTTGCGCAACTTGAGGGATAGATACGCCGAAATCTAACACAACGTATAAATCAATCATGACACCACTCTTTGTTAACTCAACTTTTACACCTTTACTATGAGCCTTTTTTCCAAAACGTTCCACGACACCGGTTGCAAAATTCCCACGCATAGAAGATATACCATCTACTTCAGATGCTGCAATACCAGTAATGATTTCGATAACCTCAGGGGCTATTTCTACAGTCCCTAAACCAGTATCCTCACTTACGTTTAACAAAGGTTGTTCACTCATCGTAACACTCCCTTATTTAATCTTTTTCAAGAATAGGATTCTCTTCCAAAAATTTCGTGTTAAAATCACCATTTGTAAATACTTCATGCTCCATTATTAACCGGTGAAAAGGTATTGTTGTATGAATCCCATCAACTACAAATTCATCTAATGCGCGCTTCATACTGTTAATTGCGTCCTTACGGGTTGGACCAAATGTTATTAATTTTGCAATCATTGAGTCATAAAAAGGTGGAATAGAATATCCTGGATACGCAGCTGAATCAATTCGAACACCAAACCCACCAGGAGGTAAATACATTTCTATTTTCCCTGGAGAAGGCATGAAGTTTTTAAAAGGATTTTCTGCATTTATCCGACACTCAATTGCCCATCCTTCAAACTTGATATCTTTTTGGGTAAAAGATAACTTTTCGTTATTCGCAATTTTAATCTGCTCTTTAATTAAATCAATACCCGTTACCATTTCGGTCACCGGATGCTCTACCTGAATCCGTGTATTCATTTCCATAAAGTAAAAAGATTTACTTGTACGATCAAAGATATACTCAATTGTGCCTGCACCAACATAATCAACAGCTTTTGCTGCTTTAACAGATGCTGCTCCCATTTTTTGGCGTATTTCTTCTGTAATTGCTGGTGATGGTGATTCCTCAACCAACTTTTGCAATCTTCGTTGAATCGTACAATCCCGTTCACCTAAATGAACAACGTTCCCATGCTGATCAGCCAGAATTTGAATTTCAACGTGACGGAAATCTTCAATGAATTTTTCCATATAAACACCAGGATTCCCAAAGGCCTGATCAGCTTCTTTTTGTGTAACGCGAATACCCTTTACTAACTCTTCTTGGTTCTTTGCCACTCGAATACCTTTACCACCACCGCCAGCAGTAGCCTTAATAATGACAGGATATCCAATTTGTTCAGCAATTTTTATTCCATCTTCTACATCTTCTATTATACCATCAGAACCAGGAACAATGGGTACATTAGCTGCCTTCATTGTATCTCTTGCGACATCTTTTATTCCCATTTTTTGAATTGATTGTGCAGTTGGACCAACGAAAATTATGTTGCAGGCTTTGCAGATTTCTGCAAAATCAGCATTTTCTGCTAAAAAACCATAACCAGGGTGAATCGCATCCACCTCGGTAAGGGTCGCCAGACTGATGATATTAGTAAAATTTAAGTAACTGTCTTTACTAGCAGTTGGTCCTATACAATATGCTTCGTCTGCTAGCTGTACGTGTAATGCTTCTTTATCTGCTTCTGAATAAACAGCCACCGTTTCAATGTCCATTTCTTTGCACGCACGGATAATTCTGACGGCTATTTCTCCTCTGTTAGCAACCAACAGTTTTTTTATCAAATGTTCCATCCCCTTATTTAGCTTTTACTCTAAATAGTGGTTGACCGTATTCAACTAATTCTCCATCTTCCACTAATACCTCTACTATTTCCCCTGTTACTTCTGCTTCTATTTCATTAAATAATTTCATTGCTTCTACAATACACACAACTGTATCATTTTGAACCATGCTTCCAGTTTTTACGTATGGATCACTCTCAGGTGATTCAGCACTGAATAATGTTCCAACCATTGGTGAAACAATTTCATAATCAAAATCTGTTTTGGTCAATGTTTCTTTAGTTGTTTCCTCAACAGCGGGCTCTTGTACATCAGTTTCACTCTTAGCAGTCGTAACAGATTCCTTAATTTCCTCTTTCGGCGTCTCTGTTTTTTCGACTACTTGTTTTGGTGCTTGAATCGTCTGAGAATCAGTCGATTTTTTCATACTAACCTTAGCACCATCCAACTCATAGGTGAATTCATTAATCGAAGACTGATCAACTAGTTTGATTATTTCACGGATCTCTTGTACTTTTAACATGCTCGGCACTCCTTCTTCTCATTCAAAAATACGAACAGGTACTAATGACTCCTCTTAACATTTTACGCTAAAACCTATTAAAACTTCAACCCATTGCCTGTATCCTATGAAACTCCATTTACTATTGTCTTATTTTAAGCTTTTCATAGGTCTTATTATATCAATGATTCGAATTCATTGCGAATAATTAAGGAATTTATTCCAACTTCTTCTTGAGAGAATGCCTGTTTTTAAAAGACTTTTTTCTTATGTTTTATTTCTTTCTATTCCTCGCAGTTGATGTAAATTACGACGTAGAGAAAAAAACGGAAATACACATTCCGCGGGGGGTTCCTCATGCCAAGGAATCAAACGTTATTCAAGAAAATCGACCGTTATGGCCTAGAAATCAACCGTTATTCTGGAAATATCAACCGTCGATTCGAAAAACACTCGCTTTCCATGGTGAACGCTTCAGCCTCCTCGTTACCTAGTGTCTGAAGCCGTGCCAGCGGAAATCAATCAAGCAGTTATATCGCATTTTATAGATTTTGTGTCAAAAACATCAACAACCTTGCAGAAAACAGCTTGTCCAGAGAATGAATTCCAACTTAATCAAAAGTGACCCCAGTTGATCAACTGGGGTCAAATGAATACTTTTTAGGAATCAATTTATTTTGTTGTAGGTTGAAAATTAACATTTACAGGTATTTCACCAAATTCGTCCCTTGCCATTTGCATCAGGTTAACTGTTTCTTCTTTTGATAGATTCTCAGCCTTTACGTGGATCTGAACCTGTGACTGGTCCGATCTTACTAAGACATCACTATACTCAGTAGCTGCTAAGATTGATTCTTCAAGAACAACCTCTTTCGCTGCTAACTTATCCAACACATCCATGTCTTCTAGTGCAGCATCTTTTTGTTCTATAGTTGATGTACTAGACACCACTATGTCTCTTAGTCGATCCTTTATTTCGCTGCGCGTATCTGTTAGTTCCATTCGAATAGTAGCGAACAACTCATCTTGTCCACTATTTAAAATGTCTACCGTTGCATCTTCTTGACTATCCGCGTTCTCTGTATTAATAACGTCATCTGATTGAGTTAAACCCTCATTAAATGCTTGGTTCCCCATATCCTCAGAAGTCATATAATACACACTTAAAACAATCATCAAGCTGAGCATTGTTAACAACCATACCGTTTGTTTTTTTAACATAAATTAATCTCCCCTAACTTTTTGACATTACTGAAACTCTATGTGTTGGTACATCTAACACTTTTGAAACAGCCTCTACTACCCACTTTTTCACAGTTGCCTGTTCAACTCCTTTAGCTATTACAAACACACCTCTAACATCTGGCTTTTTTGTTTGTATTAAAAGAGGGACTTCTTTTTCACCCTGTCTTACTATGACCACCTGTGACTCCTGGGTGTAGTCTTCAATTTCACGCGTACCACCATTTTTATCTGACTCGTCTGTTGTTTGTTTACTTGTAATCAGGTTTTTCTGATAAACTTTAACCTTAGTTGAATCTAAATTAACCATTATCTCTACCTCTGAAACTCCCTGAATTTCGTTCAGTAGATCCTTCAACTCTTTCTCATAACTTTCTTCCAATTCATCAACATTAGAAGTAGTGGATTTCTTTTCAGTAAAAGCAGGTGTAGTTTCTTGTTGCGGTGGTACTTCAATTGCTGTCTCTACATTTTTTGATGAATCAGTAAACACGTTTGCTGCGAGAATTAATAGTATTCCAGAGACTCCCACAATAATTAGGTATTTCTTTTTTTTAGCCGGAATACTTTTCATTACTTCCCCTTCAGAATTCCGAAAAAATTTTTTTATGAAATCTTTCAAGATGTCCCCCCCTTCCAAATGACAGTTATTTTTTCTTTATCTTCAACTTCCCAAATGTCCATTAAAAGATTTTCTATTTTTTCTAATTCTGGGCTATCCCTACTACTTTTTGGAGTGTCCGTGCTAATAGTAACCTCATCTACAATGTCTACATCCTCCTCACTTTCTTTTGCGTGATTTACATAAACAATGACTTCCTCTAAATCCTCATACCCTACTGGTTTTGCTGATGCGAGTGAAAAATCGATATCTGTTATAACCATTTGATAGGATTCTAGTAAAGGGGTCTTAGCAAGATCTATTAGTTGGACAGCCACTTGTTCTTCAATATATGCAGATTGTTTGACTTGTATATCATTTTTTTGAAATTCTATTAAACTTTCCATATCGTTTTCTTTAACCTGGTAGTTATCAAGTCTTTCATACGAGGCAATTAGAGCATCTTTAACATCTATATGAAACAAATAAAAAACAGGCTTTAAAAAAATTAATATTAATATTAACGCCACGACTAATTTTATATACTTTTTCATGGACGTTGCAGGAATTAGTAATTCAACAATGGTTGCTAGTAGCATAAAAATGATTATTTGTGTGATCCAATGTATGATAGCATCCATGTATAGCCCCCTTACCTGAGCATTAGCGTAATATTCCCAGCAACAACCAGGATTACAATAGCCAGAAAAAACATAAGTGTTACAGCAATTAATGATGCTAAAATGTACATAATGTGTTTACTTATCACATTTAGACTTTCAATTATAGGGCCATCTCCGATTGGTTGTAGAACCGCTGCAGCTATTTTATAAATTAGGGCAATTGCAAATATTTTGAGTGCAGGAAATAATGCAATTAGGACTATACTAATTAAACCGACAATACCTACCGAATTTTTTAGTAGTAATGATGCACTTAAAATAGTATCTGCCGCGTCAGTAAATGTTCTACCCACAATTGGAATAAAGTTTCCTGTAATGAATTTTGCCGTTTTCATTGCAACACCATCTTGAATTGCACTGGCAGCACCTTGGACTGACAAAACACCTAAGAATATTGTCAAAAAAACTCCCAGTGCTCCTAAGCTAATTGACTTTAATAAACTAGCTAAATGGGTAACCTTGTAGCTGTCGGTTAAACTGCTAACAATTAACAATAATGCTGACAAGAACAGTAATGGTAGGATGAAATTGGATACTAACAACCCGCTGGCAAATATTAAGAATAGAATAACCGGATGGAAAAAAGACACCGATATAATACTCCCAAATGTCGCCATCAATCCTATAATTAAAGGAAGAAGAGCAAACAGAAAATTACTCATCCCGTCAATCGCTTCCTTCGTATAGGAGAATACTAAATAGAAACTATTCAACGCAATAAAAAATAAAACTAGATAAACTGTAAAATAAGCTATTTTACTGACCACACTGCCTTCGAAAGCTGTATGCATCGTTTGCAGCAAAACAGAGAAAAGTGTCAGCATCATTAAAAGCCCTAAAAGTTTTCCGTTAACAATTATTTCATGAAATAAAAACTCAAGTAATCCTAAAAGTGTGTTCTTAATGGAAAAGCTTCCATGGTTCTTTATAAAATCATAAAGACTAGTTTTTTTTAGAACTGGTAAATACCCACCATATTCACCGATTAATTTGTTCCAATGCCGTTGTACACCTTCAAGTGAAACCTTATCCAACACATCCTGTTGAAGATCAGTAATAGACGTAGTAGTAGTAGTCGTGGTTGTCGACGTGGATGCGGATGCTGTACTTGCAAGTGTCAGAGTTAGGAAAACGGCTACTGCTATTACGTAAAATTTAGAACATTTCATCCATCTATTACTACTCCCTTCGTTCATTACTTAACTTACTGGCAAGAAATTCAATATAGCTTCTATTACAGCAGATATAATCGGCACTGCTAATAGCAGAATAGATACCTTACCTGCGAGTTCAATTTTAGATGCAACCGATGATAAACCTGCATCTCTCGTGATATTAGCGCCTATTTCCGCAATATATGCTATCCCAATTATCTTTAGTATGGTCTCCATGTAGATGCCATCTATAGAAGCTTTTTCTCCTAAGGATTCAATCAAATTGAGAACTGCTCCTATTTGATTGATTACTACTGACAAAATGATTATCCCGGTTAATAACAATAATAGATAAGCAATAGAAGCATGTTGTTCCTTTAAAATAATAAATAACAGACTCGATATGATACCCAATATAACAATTTGTAATATGTCCATTTTATCTATCCTTGATAAAGGAATACGGATTTAATCTGTTGAAATAAATCAGCTAAACCGTTAACAACCATTACGAGAACAATGATGAAACCAACCAGCGTAGCAAACTGAGCAATTTCTTCTTTTCCCATTTGCTTTAAAATGGTATGTATTAAGGCTACAATAATCCCGATTCCAGCAATTTGAAATAATATGGATGCATCCGTTAGCATTGATGTACCCCTTTCCTTACTAGGTAGCTCCAATGGACGTTGTATCAATGCCCTTTAGGCTCCCCCTTTAGATAACAGTTCGAAATTCGTCGAACGTCCTAGATCAACAGAAGGACGATAAACAAACCACACAATAGTCCTAAACTTTTGGCCATTTTACTGTATTTAAATTCGTTATCACGCGCTTCTTCTAATTCCCGGTCCAGGTGGTGAACTGCTAATTGAATATGTTTCTGTTGTTGACTGAAATCATGTTGACCCAGAGTTCTTCCAAACTGGTTTAATATTTCCTGCTCATTTTTTCCAATTGCAGATGTTTGATCAAGTACATTGACTTGCTCACTCCATACGCGATATAAATCAGTCTTCTCTTCTCCAAGAGATATAGCAAGACTTTCAAAAAATGACTTTGTTGGGTCTGGTAACTGCTTAGCGATGCTGGCAAATGCATCTCTTAATGATAGCTGGCTATACAAGATTTCAGCCTCCAAAATCTGCAGTGCGTTTTTTAGTTGACGAATGAGTTTAGGACGTTCTCGAAACCTGTTACTAACTTCAAATCCTATCCACGTTGTGGTACCGATGAATAGAACCGCTCCTAACCACATCATTTGAGCACCTCTTTTTTTGCAATATGTTCATTTCGTTATGATCATATATTCCTTTTACAAACCCTGGTTGTTCCTGTTTTTCTAATAAAACAAACCGTTGAAATACTGCTTGTTCAAACAATGGTTGTAGCGATGGGCGTTTTTTTATTTCTTCAAGGTTTTGTCCGTGGACAGAACAAATGACCACCACCCCCGCGAGAGTTGCTTCCATTAGTGCTTGTACATCTTTTTCACTGCCAATTTCATCTACTACAAGTACGTCTGGGGACATGGAACGAATCATCATCATCATTCCTTCAGCTTTCGGGCATGCATCCATTACGTCTGTCCTTATTCCTACATTATGTTGCGGTATCCCCTTTATAGAACCCCCTATTTCAGATCTTTCATCAATGACAGCTACCTTTGTAGGGAGGATATTTTTCCATCCACTTCCTATTAAACGGACGATATCTCTTATCAACGTTGTTTTACCCGTTTGTGGAGGCCCGACAAAGAGTGTACTCATGTATTTCTTCCTATACAGATATGGAATTATTGGTAGAGCAACATCAAGCTTTTGTTTAGCTATCCGAATATTAAAAAAAGTAATGTGTTGGATTGCCTTGACTATTCCACCTAAGGTATTTACTTTCCCGGCCAGTCCAACCCGGTGTCCACCTTCAATTGTTATATAGCCCTCCCTAAGTTCATCCTCCATCCGGTATAAAGAAAATTCACTTAACTGATTGAGTACAAATATTGCATCTTTGCTGTCTGGCTTGATCTGATTAATCCACTCAATCTTTGTATCATAAATTAATTCAATCGGTTGGTTTAGCCTAAAACGTATTTCTTGTAATTCATACCATCGGTTTTTTACCTTTTCTTTTATAGCATCTTTTATATGCTCTGGAAATAACCGTAATATCGCGTCCATGTTTAGATCACCTTACTATCGTTTATAGTATATATATGTTCAGAAATGATAGATATGACACCTCGATTGGAGCAGTGTGCTTAGATTTTTATTTATCACAAATGAATTTTGTGTTAAACTTTGTTTTACAAATATGTATAAGCTTTCAGGAGGTAATATGAAAAACTTAAGAAACGTACTAGTACTTCTATTGCTTGCAGTTATCGTTGCAGGATGTAATCCAGACTCTAATTCTGAATCAGAAGAGTCGGCTAATTCAACGAATTCAACAAATTCGTCTACAAAAGAAGAACCATTGCAAAACTTGATGGAAAAGTATCCTAAGGTTGAATCTACATGGCAAGGTTTACCAGAGGAATTCCGTAAAAAGGTTATCATGCCTCAAGTCAGCACATTCCCATTTAAAGTAGATGATATTCAAGTGTTGACAGTAGCTGCCGGTGTTTTACCACCAGGTGTAAAAACCAATTTCGATGTCATGTACAAGGCTAAAAACAGTTTTCCAAGAATTCACGTGACAACTTTTGATGTCGATGGACAAGAACCTTCATTCGGAGCATACAAAGATAAAGTGGAATTAAACAAAGGTATAGTAGGATACTACTCTGAAAAAGCTGAAGAAACCGAGATTAGTTGGTTAAGTGAGGATAACTCCGTTCAATACAATATTAGATATAAGGATGGAGTAGATGGGAAAGATTCTATAACAAAAGAAAAACTAACTGAAATTGCAAATTCAATGATTAAACAAACAAAATAAATAGTAAATAG
>NZ_JBMERP010000007.1:0-85068 GCF_049310925.1 Virgibacillus sp. DJP39
TTATATTTTTTAGATAAATAGATTAATTCATGACATTATATAACTTTCGCCGGAAATCGATAAATTCCACAATGTCGATTGTGAGGTGGTTACCGCCTTAGCACCACCTCTAAATGCATTGTACACATCTTCCTCTGTTCGTATTAAACCACCGGCAATAATAGGTAAACCTGTATATTCATGAATTTCAGATATAATAGATGGAATAATACCAGGTAACACCTCTATATAATCTGGCCTAAATCTATCAACCATCTTTATGTTATGTTTTATTGCAAGACTATCCAATGCAAATATCCTTTGTATTGCTAAAACTTTATTCTTTTTTGCTAGAGTGATAACATTTCCACGGGTTGAAACAATGCCATCCACTTTTAATTCTCTAATTAAATACTCCACACCATATTCATCTGACTTTAATCCTTGGATCAAATCAACGTGTACAAGTACCTTTTTATTTTTTTGTTTTGAGTACCTCACTAGATTCCCAAGTTGGGAAATTCTTGTTTCTAGTAAAATAATATTTTCTATGTCACTATCAAGAACTTTATCAAAGTCTTTCATACACCTAATTGCTGGTAATACCCCTGATAATTCCACATTGCCCCCTCCTCTTTTTGACTGTCTTTCATATCTATACCAACACTTTAGATTTTATGTACGATTATTCCACAAATCTACTGAAAGCTCGTATAATATTAACTATTGTGAGAGGATTAAAAAAGCTAAAATCCGAGTGGTTCCTGTCATCACTCGGATTTTAGCTTTTTATTAATTTCAAAACCTAATTTCGCAGCACCGATTACGCCGGCATTTTGTTCCAACTGTGCTGGAATTATTTCTGTTCTGCGTCCTGTCGGGTTTAGCGCATATTCCTTCACGTACTTTTTAATTGCCAGAAAAAGTGGTTCCCCAACCTTTGCTACTCCTCCACCAATGACAATTTTTTCAGTATCAAACGTATTTATAATAGAAACACTTGCTACTCCCAGCACAAGAAAAATACGATCAATTAATGCAACAATCTCTTTATGCCCCTCAAAATAAAGGTCAAAAACCCCTTGAGTAGAAAGCGTTCGTCCCACTATCTCTGAACCCCGCTTGGCAATAGCCGTTCCTGAGGCAATAGATTCAAGACATCCATATTGACCACATGTGCATAGACCGAATGAAGGGTCGACAACTGTATGACCAATGTCACCTGCATTTCCTTTAACACCTCTAAGCAATCTACCGTCCTGAATAATACCTGCACCAATTCCAGTGCTAATAGTCATATAAACAAAGCTGTCATTGGTTTTTCCAGCACCAACCCATTTCTCGGCAAGAGCCGCCATACTTGCGTCATTTTCAAGTGCAACTGGCAAAGAAAACGACTGTTTAATAAGTTCCACTATTGGTATATCAATCCAAGTGGGCAGGTTAGGTGGACACGTAATTAAGCCGCTTTTACTATCCAGTGGCCCTGGTGCACCTATCCCTATTCCAACTATTTGATCTAGTCCGACTTGAGATTTTTCAACCAACTTAGCAATCTCCGTTGTCACATTTACTATCATTTCTTCCGGTTTAATCGATAGATTAGTTGGAATGACAGATTGAACCAGCACGCCACCATCCTGATTTACAATTGCTATAGCAATTTTCGTTCCACCAATATCTATTCCTATGCTATACAACCAAACTCCCCCTCTCATCATGTGAAACACATTCATTGGGGGCTTTTGATTTCGGTATATCGCACTAAATAATCTACTACCTAATATGCCCCACGAATTTCCGTATGAACCTTATCCCAGTAAAACGTTTTTAGTCTCTCTAACTCCTCAGTATTATAGTCTTGTACGGATAGCGCTTTTAGATTATCTTCAACCTGTCTGACAGTTCTAAATCCAGGTATTACACTCGATACCGCCTCGTGTTCAAGAATCCATTTTAGCGCAGCTCTAGTCATATTCCCACGACCTTCAGCTATCCATCCCACTTGATCGCTTAAATCTACACCCTTCTCAAATTCAAGTCCAGAAAAAGTTTCTCCAACATTAAATGCTTCCCCATCACGGTTGAAATTTCGGTGGTCATCTTCCTCAAACTTAGTGTCACTATTAAATTTCCCTGTGAGCAGGCCACTTGCTAGTGGTACACGTGCAAGAATTCCAACTCCACTTTCCATCGCTTTAGGAAACAACACTTCCAGTGGCTTTTGTCTAAGTAGATTAAATATAACCTGAAGTGTGCTGACATTGGTATTTTCAAGGCAAAATAACCCCTCGTCAACCGTTTCAACACTGACTCCATAATGCCTTATTTTCCCCTGTTTTTTAAGTGTTTCCAGTACGTCAAATACTTTACCATCCTGTAATACTTCCATTGGCGGGCAGTGAATTTGATACAAATCGATATGATCTCGCTTAAGTCTTCTCAAGCTATTTTCACAGTACTCCATAACCCGTTCCATCGAATAATTTTCAGGATCATGAATATCTCCGGTACGACAAAATTTTGAAGCAATATGTATGGAAGATTCCTTGCCTTTGGTTGCTTCTGCTAAAAGTTCCTCACTATGACCATCTCCATAAACGTCAGCTGTATCGAAAAAATTCACGCCTGCGTCAATTGCATGGTCCAATGCTTTTAAAGCTTCTTTGTCATTTAATTTTCCCCAGGCACCACCAATTGCCCATGTACCAAAACTTAATTCACTAATTCTCATACCTGTTTTCCCTAAATCGCGATAATTCAAATAAAACACACCTTCCTAATTTACGAACAAAGTTTAGAAGGTGTGTAAACAGGCCTTCTAAACTTTGCTCAACTTTTTTAACCTTTAACAGAGCCAGCCAGCAGTCCACGTACAAAATATTTCCCGAGAAATATATAGACCAGGAGAGTTGGCAGTGCAGCCAACAATGCACCAGCCATTTGTACGTTCCATTGGACAATCTGACTACCTGATAGATTCTGCAATGCAACCATGATCGGTTGATTTTCAGAAGTGGTAATGGTAACAGCAAATAAAAACTCATTCCAAATATTTGTAAACTGCCAAATTCCTACCACCACAAAGCCTGTTATCGACAGTGGAATTATAATATGTCTAAATATCCCTAAAAAGTTTGCACCATCCATTTTTGCCGCTTCTAACAACGAATCAGGAATACTGGCGTAGAAATTTCGGAACATTAAGGTTGTAATCGGCAATCCATATACCACGTGAACCAGAATAAGTCCTGGTATCGTATTATACAGTTCAATTGTCCTTAAAAATTGGATTAAAGGTATTAAAATACTTTGATAAGGAATAAACATACCAAATAAAATAATCATAAAAATTGTATTTGCACCTTTGAATTGCCATTTTGACAAGACATAGCCATTCATAGCACCAAGCAGTGCAGACAATATTGTAGCTGGAACAACTAAGTAAATACTGTTTAAAAAGTTCGGTGCCAAATTCTTGAATGCTTCACTATACGAAGCAAAGTTGATGGAAGTAGGCAGTGCCCACATTTGCTCAAGTGAAACCTCATCCAAAGGTTTTATACTTGTTACGATAATAACATAAATAGGCATTAAAAAAAGTATTGCCACAATGGTTAAAATTAAGTATTTGATTATTTTTCCTATATTTTTTGAGGCCATTAATTATCACCCTTTCTACTATTCCATAAATATGGAACAATAAAGATTGCTACTAAAAGTAACATGATAATTGCAATAGCTGCCCCGTTCGCATAATAGTGACCTCTGAATGTAGTTTCAAACATATACATCGCTGGAACATCTGTTACAAAGTTTGCCCCAGACCCAGTCATGGCATAGATCAAATCAAATATTTTCAATGATATATGTGCCATAATTATAATGACAGATATTGTAATCGGCATAAGCATAGGTAAAACTACCTTACGATAGATTTGGAACTCCGAAGCACCATCCATACGTGCAGCTTCTCTTAACTCATCTGGAATGCCTCGTAATCCTGCTAAATACATAGCCAACGAGAATCCCGTCATTTGCCATACAGCTGCAATTACCACAGCTATCATAGCAACTGGTAATCCGAATTGAATGCTTCCCCATTCAAATCCACCTAAGATGGATGTGTCCGTATACCATTTTGGTTGGATACCAAACACACTTAAGAATTGGTTGAATCCAGTCGAGGGATGTAATAACCATTGCCAAACAACACCAGTTACTACAAAAGATAATGCCATAGGGAACAAAAAGATATTTCTGTAAAAAGATTCACCTTTCAACTTTTGATCTATTAAAATAGCAAGACCCATTCCCATAGCAATAACAGATCCGATAAATAAAATGGTGAAGAAAAGTGTGTTTCTTAAATCAGCTTGAAATCTAAAGTCATTAAACAAGTATTTATAGTTTTCAAGTCCAGCAAAAGAAAAATCTGGAACGAGTGAATTCCAATTACTTACGGATACATATGCTGTCCACCCTATAAACCCATAGACAAAAAGAAGGATTAATAAAAAAGACGGGATTAAAAAAGCGAAGGCAGTCCATTGATCCTTAGAAAATTTTTTATTGCGTTTTACATTGATATTGTTTGCCATTTCAAACCCTCCTTAACCTCTGAGGTGTAAAAAAAGGTTGCCTCTACTTGTAATGAGGCAACCTCGAAAAATCGATCTTTTACATTTCCGATGAAGCATTTTTTAGAGCTTCAATGAAGTTATCCACATCACCTTGTGTCACAAAAATGTTTACAGCCTGGTTAACCTTTGTTAGGAAACCTGCAGCTGCAGCAGAACCGTGTGCAAGACTTGGAACTAAACGTGCATTTTTGAAATCTTCAATTGTATCTTTACCATACTGGTCGTATTTGGAAAGATCTGCATCCACACGAGCCGGGATTGATCCTTTCAGAGGATTAAATGCATCCTGACCTTCAACTGATCCTAAAACAGTTAGAAACTTTTTAACTTCTTCAGGATTTTCAATTCCTTTTGGTAATCCAAATGTATCAGTGATTACTACAAATTCTCCTTCTGTATCAGGAAAAGCAAAGTAACCAAAGTCCTTATTCGTTTCCATATTTAAATCATTTACAAAATATCCCTTAGCCCAATCTCCCATATTAATCATTGCAGCCTCACCATTTGCCACTAATTGAGCCGAGTCCTGCCAGTTACGGGATGCATGGTCCTCGTTTACGTATCCTAGGAACTTTTTGAACTTCTCAGCAGCTTCAACTACCTGCGCATCGTCAAGTGAAATTTCTCCTGCAAAAAGTTTCTTATAATCATCAGGTCCCAGAACACCAAGAAGTACATTTTCAAATATTTGCGTTGCAGTCCATGATTCTTTATCACCTAGTGCTAATGGTGTAATTCCAGCAGCCTTCAATTTATCTGCTACTTCAAAAAATTCATCAAATGTTGTTGGTATTTCTATGCCATTTTCTTCAAATACTTTCATATTATAAAACATAACATTTCCACGGTGAATGTTTACTGGAACAGACCAAATGTGCCCATCTGAACTTACCAGATCAATTAGTTCTTCAGGAAATTTATCCATCCATTCATTTTCCTTATAAAGATCATCAAGCGGTTCCATTTTGTCTGCCGCTACCCAGCCTTCATTTAGCTCGGCACCACCATGTACTTGGAACGTCGATGGCGGATCATCGCCCTGCATTCTTGTTGCCAGAACTGCTTTAGCATTCGTTCCTGCTCCACCAGCTACAGCTGCATTTTCAATTTCAATGTCAGGATTTTTTTCTTTAAACAAATCAATTAGTGCTAATAACCCATCTTCTTCCCCAGCACCTGTCCACCAGCTGAAGATTTCTACTTTACCGCTTGCCTCTTCTCCGCCCCCATCAGAATCTCCTCCTGATGTTTCCGAATCATTACAGGCAGCTATCACAAATACTAAAGAAAGTAACACTAAAAAACCTAATAATTTCTTCACTTGTATATCCCCCTTTGTTTTTGGTAACGCTTTCACTATTTATTATAAAAGTTCTTCCACCCAGAACGTAAATAATTTTCTGTACATTTTTACTATTTCCTTCACTTTTTAAAGATTTCCTGTTGAAAACGTTTAGGGGAATCATTAAAATGCTTTTTGAATACTCTACTAAAGTAGTTCGGATCCTTATAGCCGACCATATAACTGATCTCTTTTAAAGAATAGCTGTGTTCTTCCATCAATTCCTTGGCTCTGCTCAGACGAATTTTAGTTACATAATCAATAAACGTCTCACCAATTTCCTGTTTGAACAAGTTTGAAAAATAATTGGCACTTAGGTTTACATGTGTTGCCGTCTCTTCTAACGTAATTGTCGTGTTGTAATTATTTTCAATATAACGTTTTGCCTGCTCTATATATTGTCTGGACTGATAATACTCATTAATTCTTATACAGCAAATATTAATAAACGTCTCCCAATCCCGTATGGATTTGAGTGAAGCAATAGAGTTTTCAGGTATTGCAATTCCCTTTTTCGTTACTAGATTTTTTATTTCTATATAAAGGTTTTCTTTTTCCATTGCTGTAAATAGACTAGCATTTTCTTTAAAATAAGCAGCCGCTAATACGTTGTTCCCCTTTCCCAGTTCTGTTAGGACAATTGCAATCGTTTCAGCAGCTGCATTTCGTTGATTGCTTTGTTTCAAAAAACCATAATTACTATTTTGCTCTTTAGCTAGTTGAAAACACGCAGAATATGCCTCTTGATAAGACTTTCCAAGTTGGTCAATTCGTGTGTACGGAAATCCTATCCCAATATATACAATCCCTTTGGTATCAAGTACTATTTTTCTAGTAATTATTAATAGTTCTGCCTTCTCCACAACGTTCTGTGCCAAAACACAAACTGATAATTCATTCTCTGCGTGTAAAGTTATATAGGAATAGTCCAGATTTTTTTCAAGCGTTTGTTCAAAGGCATTAAAATCAAAAGAACCTGAAAACGTGCAGACTAAAAAGCAACCACTTTTCAAATCAGGATATAATTGACGCTGTGTTTCTTCAACACTATTGTGGGTTGGGTTTTGAATTATTTTGGTAATAAACCTTTCTTTTACCAATTGGTCTGATTGAATCTTTTCCTTGGACTGAGCCGTTTCCGCTTCAATTTCTTTTTTCACTCTGAGTAGCGCCCTTACAATTTCTTCTTTTTTTCCAGGTTTTAATATATATTCCTTTATACCAAATTGCATTGCTTGTTTGGCATATTCAAAAGAATCATATGCAGAAACTAGGATGAATTTTATCGATGGTAAATCTGCATTAATCTTTTCAATAGCTTCAAGACCACTGATCCCAGGCATTTTAATGTCCATAAAAATTACGTCAGGTGATAACTCGGTTGCAAGTTTTATCGCTTTTCTCCCGTTCTCAGCTTCACCAACTATTGTCATCTCTGAAAAATTAGTCTCAATGAATTTTCTCATTGCCTTTCTTTCTAACAATTCGTCCTCAACAATCAGAATACGCAATCTGATCAACCCTTTCCAAATCATTCATTGGCAATACCAATCTAACTGTTGTTCCTCGATTAACTTCTGACTCTATCTCAACCACATGATCTTGCTGATAAAAAAGCTGTAAGCGCCGAATTACATTTGTTAAGCCAATCCCTGTTGAGTGCCCTACATGTTCATTTGAACGGTCTGATAAGGCAAGCAACTGTCTGATTTGATTTTCTTCCATTCCAGCACCATCGTCCGTGACCTCGACCATTACTGTTTCATCAGATTGATAGATTTTTAGGCTGATAACACCGCCGTCTTCTTTCTCCTCTATCCCATGAATGAATGCATTTTCAACAAGTGGCTGTAATGTCAACCTTGGTATTAGCACGTCCAAACAAGATTCATCTATATCAAGTTTGAATACAATTCGTTCCGAAAAGCGCGTTTTTTGGATTAGGAAATAATCCTTTACTACTTCCACTTCATCACGTAACGCTACTTTACCACCTATGTCTCCTAAACTATGTCTTAGTAATGTCGCAACAGAGTCAATCAAATTTGAAGTTGACCTTGCTTCCTCGAGGTAAGCCATTTTTGACAATGTGTTTAATGTATTAAATAAAAAATGTGGATTGATTTGATTTTGTAAATGCTTTAATTCCATTTCTTTTACCAATCGGTCTAACTCAGATTTATCCTTTATTTCTTCTACAAGTCCATGAATATTTGACCGCATATTGTTAAATGTATCTGCAAGCAGCTTTAATTCATCCTTGGACTTTATTTCAACTGGTTCACCCGCTAATTCACCCCTGGAGACTTCTCTCGCAGCAAGGGATAATTTTTTTAGTGGACGGGTAATGCCGTTTGAAAACCAGAATGCAAAAAAGATTGCCAGAATGACACTGGTAACAAACAGAAATATAATGAATAAGAAAAACGAATGATTCCGTAGCTGCATGTCTTTGTAAAAGGATTGATAAGCTGTCAATTCTAAATTGATTAGCTCGAGAGTTGATTCCTGTATGTAGCTTGAGGCATTTCTGGTTTCTTCTAAATGATAGGTATAGTTTTCAAAGTCGTTCCTCATAACAAAGCCTACCGTTAATTCTGTTTCATGGATGAAGGTATCAATCAAATTCATATAGTTCTGGAGTTCTATTTTGTCAATTGTGTAAAAAGCAGATCCAAGCCTTTTCCAATCTGCAATTAATGATTTTCTGGTTGTATAATAGGCATCGGCATTTTTCTCGTTGGATTCTGTTACAAATGCTCTTGTTAGTGAATACAATTCTTCTGATTGCTGGGAAATAGAGTTCAACAGCAAAAATCGTTGGAAACTTTCATGATAAGTAGTTGTCAGCTGATTGGAGCTTACAAAAATAGATATTGCCGTAATGTAAAAAAGAAAGAAAAATACAAAGAAATATACGATTAATTTTCCGCGTATCGTTTTCATCATTTCACACCACCAGGGTCTGTAGCCATATCTTTCATTTGTATAATTTTGGTATCTGTATACTTCTTATTTTCTAAGACATTCTTAGTCTGGAGTTCTACCATCACCTCAACTGCCTTCGCACCCATTTCTTTTGGATATTGTGCGATTGTTGCATCAATAAAGCCTTCCTCAACAAGGTCCAGGGTTTCTGGTAGTACATCAAATGCAGTAATAAATATATCTTCATTCGGAGTGATTTCTCTTACAGCGTTCACAATACCAATTCCATCCAAAGCACTTGTACCAATTAACGCATTCATTTTTGGATATTGTTTTAATAAACTATATGCAGCTTGAGTTGCACCTATCTCGGTGATATTTGATTCCCTGCTATCAACAATATGAATTCTCTCAAAAGATTCGACAGCATGTTTAAATCCCGCAATACGCTCCTGCTGGTTAATAGCGTCGAACCGTCCCGTTATAATCCCAACGTATTGATCCCCAACTGTGTTCGTAATAATGCTTTTACCTGCTAACTGTCCAGCATAAAAATTGTCCGTACCGACGTAGACCTTCCGTTCACTTCTTTCAACATCTGTATCAATCGTAATGATTGGAATACCTCGCTCAATTCCTTTATGTACTAAATCAATAAACCGTTGTCCTTCAATCCCCTGTGTAATAATTCCATCAACCTTAGCAGAAATCATTCTGTCTAATAGTTTAAGCATTTTACTATTGTCGGCTTTCTTAGGCGCAACATATTCCAGGTAAACATCGTTTTCCTGTGCTGTCCGCTTCGCACCCTGTTCGATTAATCGCCAATAATCGTTATCACTTTCCTCAGCAATCAAAGCGAAATGATACGCATAATCTTTAGAAGTAACCTGTTCAGGTGCAATATAAAACGTCTTATAACCATAAATAAACATCCCCACAGTACTAATCAGAAAAAAAACAGCACATATCGTAAACCCTAATATTTTCATCGCGGTGCCTGTCACTCCCCGGTTTTTGTCGAATAAAAAAACCCCAACATACCTATTATTAATTGGTTTCTATACAGTATACCTTAACGTAGTATGAATACAATATCCGTTATTAAAGTTAATTTATAATGTGTTATACTACAACTAGTATAACGTGAAAGTTAGGAGAACACTACATGCAGCACGGAAGCTTTCAATGGATGAAATCACTAAATAAATCAATTATATTAAACAAAATCAGGCTAAGCCAACCGATTTCAAGAGCACAAATTGCAAAAGACACCAACCTAACTCCCCCGACTGTCAGTACTATTGTAAAAGAATTGCTCGTTGAAGGGATAGTGCTGGAAAGTAGGCTTGGGACTTCACAGGGTGGAAGAAAGCCTACCATGCTGGTAATCAACCATAACAATTTTTACATAATCGGAATTGATGCAGGTCCAAAGAATATTACAGTGGTATTAGCAGATCTCTCGGGGGAAATTGCCGATAGAGCATCATATGAAATTGATTCTACTATTACAGCTACCCAGTTTATTCAGCTGTTAAAGCGTAGTGCAGAAAATCTGATTAACATGCACAGCAAGCAAACAGGTAAGATCATTGGTATAGGAGTTGCTATGCATGGCGTAATCGAGATTGAAACAGGTGTTGCAATTATTGCACCGAATTTAGATCTGCATAACATCCCTATTAAACAGGAACTTGAAAATGAGTTTAACCTGACAGTGAAAGTAGAAAATGATGCACGAGCAATGGCACTTGGTGAAGCATGGTTTGGAGATAGTAAGAATGCAAAAAGCTTATTAGCTTTGAACATTGGCCAGGGTGTCGGTGCAGGCTTTATTATAGACAGTAAACTGTATCATGGTGCATTTGATCTTGCTGGAGAAGTTGGTCATATGACGATTGATATTCATGGAAAAAAGTGTGAGTGTGGAAATAACGGTTGTCTGCAAACAGTCGCATCCGGCCCCGCGATAGCTTCAAGAGCCATGGCATCCATACAGAACTCTAGTATCCTATTTGGGTTAATTAACGGCAATCCTGCAAAAACAAATGGCGAACTCGTTTATCAGGCTGCATTGGCAGGAGATAAAAAATGTGTAACTATCCTGCAAGAAGCTGGCGTATCAATTGGAGTTGGCTTAACGAATTTAATTCACATTGTCAATCCTGAGAAGATTGTGATTGGAGGCGGTGTCTCAAAAGCAGAAAAATACCTGTTACCTTCTATTAAAAAAGCAATCCAAACAAGGGCATTAACCGAAAGGGCCAAGCAAACAGAAATCTCCATTTCGAGATTAGGGGACGACGCTACTGTGTTAGGTGCAATCGCTCTCTTGCTTGTCGAAATGTTTGAGTCATCACAGCTTTAAGGCTGGTGGGCGGATTATGAAGGGTTTGACTGTAGTACCGCAATTATCGCGCATCAACTAGACAAAATCGAGCACCAGATTGTTTTTCCGAGCACTGAACATGGAAAATCGAGCACCATAAGTTTGGTGCTCGATAATTGTTGTTCAGTGCTCAATTTTCGTATTTGGTGCTCGGTTCTCGGCCGTGGGCGCTCGAAAATTCTAATCGGTGCGCGATTTTCATCCACCCCTGCCCCTCCCACCGGTTGATCAACAATTTAACCCCTACTCACCCCACAGTTCACTAATCGATCAATCCAAATTGAAAAGTTGTTGTATAGTAATATACTTCACCTTTATTCAGAATACATGTAGGAAACCCGTCACCATGGAGAGAAGCTGGAGAGGCCTGTGTTTCAAAACATACGCCTAAATGTTTACCAGATTTCCCTTCTGCCAGTTCATGCTGATCATCAAGCCCATTTCCTGAATAAACTACCACGCCAGGCTGGTCAGTTTTGATGGACATTTTTCGACCACTGGTGAAATCTTTTACAACAACTTCAGCATCACTCTTTTTATCAAAAATAAAATAATGGTCATAACCATTGCTGGCTATTTTATTTTGCTCACAATCTGATACACTTCCATCTTTTAACAGTCGGCCTTTACGAAAATCAAATACACTATCAGCAACACGAAGCTTTTTTCCGGTCGGAATTAACGCCTCATCCAATTCTAGAAATTCACAGCTGTCCAGCGTAACATGATGGTCCAATATAGTGTCCCGGAGGTTTCCACTTAAATTGAAATATGTATGATTCGTTGCAGTCAAAGCTGTTTTTTTGTCAGCCTCACCTTGGTATGTAATTGAAAAGTTATTGCTGTTGTCCAAGGTATAAATAACTTTCATTTCTAAATTTCCGGGATAGCCGTCTTCTTCATCTGCAATAAAATGAGAGAGAATTAGCCCTGCCTTACCCTCCTGTTTAAAAGTTTCAACATCCCAAACCACTTGATGAAAACCTTTATCTCCACTATGTAATTGATTCTTTCCATCATTTGCTTGAAGCTGATATACATGCTCGTCGAGTGTAAATGAGGCGTCCTCCACCCTACCAGCAACTCTTCCGATTAACGCTCCAAAAAAATTAGGGTTACTAATGTAGTCCGCATAGTCACGATAGCCTAAAACAACATTTTCAACATTACCGGATTGATCGGGAGTTAGAATTTTGGTAATTACGCCACCATAATTCAAACAACTTACTTCCATTCCATTGTCGTTTACTAATGTAAACTCCTCCCATGATACTTTTTTCACCGAAATTTCCCGCTGCCTAATTTCCAAGATGTCACTCCTTTTCATTCAACGTATTGATAAACTTTCTAAAAGCCTTTTGTCCATCTGGGGTTTGTTTAAATACTCCAGCATCTTCTAATACACGCGTGAATTTTTTACCAACCTCATCGTGCAAAATACTATCTATATTTTTATATGTAGCTGTTGATCTGTATTTTATTTTTAAATACTGTGCCCATTCCATGTGATAATCTGTTACTGTTGTTGTTTCACCTAGTATAAATGATTTTATTTCTTTTAATTCTCCCATTAACCTGGCGGGTAAAACAGCGAGCCCCATGACTTCGATTAAGCCAATGTTTTCTTTCTTTATGTGGTGCACATCTTGATGTGGATGAAAAATCCCAAATGGATGCTGCTTTGTGGTTCGGTTATTACGAAGAACAAGATCGATTTCCATTTTTTCATCAATAAACCTTGCAATCGGTGTGATCGTGTTGTGTGGTGTTTCATTTGAAAAAGCCTTGATCTCCACAGATTCATCACTATATGTTTGCCAATGCTTTAAAATATGAGTTGCTGCATCAACGACTTCCGTTCTATTTTCTCCCTTTAGACGAATAACAGACATCGGCCACCTAATAACAGATGCCCTTACTTGTTTAAAGTCATTTAATGAAAATGCAAATGCCTCACGCGCATGAACCATGGCAAAACCATACCGACCGCCCTGGTAATGGTCGTGACTTAGTATGGAACCACCGACGATAGGTAAATCGGCGTTCGATCCCATAAAATAGTGGGGGAATTTCGCCACAAATGCTGTTAATCGATCAAACGTCCCTCTGTCCAGTTTCATGTCACGGTGCTCTTTGGCAAACAAAATACTATGTTCATTGTAATACATATATGGCGAATACTGCAGATACCAGTTTTCTCCCTGCAAAGGTACACCGATTATCCTGTGATTGGACCTGGACGGGTGCCCTGTCCGCCCTACGTACCCTTCATTTTCTCTACATAACAAGCAGGTGGGGTAACTAATTGGCTGCTTTATTTCTCGTTCCCGTTTCAATTGTTGGGGGTCCTTTTCAGGTTTTGACAGGTTAATGGTAATGTCCAGGACACCGTATTCTGTTTCTGATTTAAAATGAATATTATTGCTTAGTCGCTTCATTTGGATATAGTTACTATTTTTACTCAACTCGTAAAAATAATCCGTAGCGCTTTTGGGAGACTTCTGGTACAACAGATTAAACTGTTCATTTATAAGTGAAGGCTTTGACAAAAAACAATTCATAATTTTAGCTGAAAGTATATCTTTTTCATCCAATACATCATCAATAACATCTTTGCTAACCGCAAAATCAACTATCAATTCCAGCAAATCGGGAATAGACAACTCGGTCTTGACTGGCTCTGCATCTTTAAAATCATTCAGTTGCAAAAGACCAATCACTTGGTTGCGAACATAAATAACGTCACCTTGTTCAATTAATTTTTTCTCTAATCCCTTGGCAATTAGCTGTGATACGATCGAATAGATATCCATTTGCTATAACACCTCATGAGGTCGATACCCATTAGGATGTGTATTATGCCAAACCCAGGCATCTGTTATTATTTTATTAATGCACAAGCGCGATGGACGCCACTTTAGAATTCGTTTGGCTTTTTCAGATGATGCTATTAACACACTTGGATCGCCTTTTCGTCTAGGGCCAATTGTAACTGGTATTTCTTCTCCCGTTACCACTCGGGCAGAATTAATAATCTCTCTAACAGAAAAGCCCTGGCTGCTGCCCAGATTAAAAATGTCGCTCTCCCCGCCTTCCTTTAAATAAGTGAGAGCCAGCAAATGGGCATCGATTAGGTCTTCTACATGTACATAATCTCTAATACATGTTCCGTCCTTCGTATCATAATCGTCACCAAAAATCGTTATGCTTTCCCTTTGCCCTAACGCAGTTTGTAAAACTAATGGTACTAGATGCGACTCAGGGGTGTGATCCTCCCCGATTCTTCCAGATTCTATGGCTCCTGCCACATTAAAGTAACGCAAAGAAACAAACTTGATTCCATATGCCTGGTCACACCATTTCATTATTTTTTCCATAGTTAATTTTGTTTCACCATAGGCGTTAGTTGGATTTGTTGGCTCGCTTTCAGTAATAGGTATAACGTTAGGTTCACCATACGTCGCTGCTGTTGAGGAAAATACAATTTGCTTAACGTCATATTCATTCATAACCTGTAGCAAAATCTGTGTGCCATACACATTGTTACCAAAATACTTTAGTGGATTTTCCATTGATTCACCAACAAGCGAATTGGCAGCAAAATGAATGACAGAATCGATTGTTTCTTTTTCAAATACTTCTCGCAAAAAATCTACTTCCCGAATATCTCCCTGATAGAATGTTACGTCCTGATGAACTGCCTTCCGATGTCCAGTTTCGAGATTATCAACGACCACCACATCCTGGCCTTGTTCCATTAATTGACAAACTGCATGTGAACCAATATATCCTGCTCCACCTAAAACTAATACACGCATCAAATCACTCCTTCAGTACTATTTCTCTCGCACCATCACTAATTGTTGGTAAATAAAAAGTAGCATCATAACCTATTTGATCATTGTAAATCCGGTTAACATTTTCCTTAAAATCGTCTACTTTTCCCTTTAGCACAAGTGCAATCGCACACCCACCAAATCCAGCTCCAGTCATTCTAGCCCCAAGGACCCCCGGTTGCTGCCATGCTGCTTCGACTATTGTATCAAGCTCTACCCCCGTTACCTGATAGTCATTCTTTAGTGATTGATGGGATTCATTCATTAACTGACCAAACGATTGTAAATCACATTCTTTTAAAACCTCAAGCGCTTTTATTGTTCGAGCATTTTCATAAACAGCATGATTTGCTCGTTTTCTATCAACCTCATTATCTATCAAATAGCGATGTTGTTCAAATTGATCGGTCGTTAATTCACCTAGCGTTGTTATATTTAAACTTCTTTGCAAATCACTCAGTGCGCGTTCACACGCTAGCCTTCGCTCATTATACGCAGAACCAGCAAGCTCTCGCCTTTTATTTGTATGAATGATTACAATGACATAATCCTCAAGTTGAAGTGGTGCATACTCAAATGCCAGTGTCTTGCAATCTAATAAAATAGCATGATCCTTCTTGCCTTTGCCTATCGCAAATTGATCCATAATTCCACTTTGCACACCTATGTACTTATTTTCAACCAATTGACCCAGCTGAATCATCCGTATACGATCAATTTCAAGCAGGTAAAGATTTTCCATGACTACACCAGTTACCATTTCAATCGACGCTGACGACGATAAGCCGGCACCATTGGGGATGTCACCAAAATAAAGAATGTCAGCACCAGTTGTAATCGAATGGCCTTCATTTTTCAAAAATCGGATCATTCCTTTTGGATAATTCGCCCATGCTTGACTCTCCTGGTAATCAAGATCAGAAAGCTTACATTCCATTACACCCAGCTCTGGAAAATTCATTGAATAGAATCGAAGCGCGTCGTCTTTCCTCTTCGCTGCCACGGCGTATGTTCCAAAGGAGATTGCAGCAGGAAATACATTTCCACCATTATAATCGGTATGCTCCCCAATTAAATTTATGCGTCCAGGTGCAAAGAATACTCTCGGATCAACTTGTCTATTAAAGATAACGGCAAACTTCTTTTTTAACCTGCTTATATCCATAAAAACCCTCCTACATACGTGTTGAAAAAAACTTAATTAATTTAATTAATTATCTATATGTAGTTTACTCTTTTTATCAATGGAATACAATACGTTCCCAGACCTATTTATGTGAAACAATCAGTGTAGCTTTTCCAGACAATTGACACGTTTTAACAGTGGAGGGCAATACAAAGTGATTCCCTTTTTCGATGGAAAACTTCTCATTGTCAATCGCAATCACTCCCTTGCCTTCTATTACACTAACCTGCAAAAAGTCCTGCGTTAGTTTTTTCATCACTTTACCATCTAATTCCCAAAGATAGACGGTGAAATATTTCTCCCTAACCAACGTCTTTTCCATTAAGCCATCTATTATCTTCACATGACCATCCGCTTTATAGACCTGATGTGGCACCAAAGTCACTTCTTTTGCCCGTTCCAGATGTAATGCTCTCGTTTTACCATCTGCATCAACTCGGTCATAGTCGTACACACGGTAAGTAATATCAGAGCTTTGTTGTGTCTCCAATATAACAATTCCTTTTCCAATAGCATGAATTGTACCACTTGGAACATGGATAAAATCACCAGCATTTACTTTCACACGCTTCAGTAATTTACTCCATTCATTTTGATCAATCATATTTCCTAATTCTTGCCTGGTTTTGGCATGATGGCCCAGAATTATTTCCGAATTAGGATCTGCATTTAGGACATACCAGCACTCGGTTTTTCCATATGGTTGTCCTTCTATTTCAGTAGCAAATATATCATCCGGATGGACCTGGACTGATAAATCGGCGTTGGCGTCAAGTATCTTGACCAGCAATGGATAATCTTCACTATCAGATTCTTTCCTGTTAAATAATTCCCCGTGTTCATTCCAGGCATCGGCTAATGTTTTTCCTTCTAGCGGACCATTTAGTATTACACTTGGTCCGTTAGAATGAGCTGAAATCACCCAAGCCTCACCAATTTTCGAATGTGGGATGTCGTACTTGTATTCCGTTAGTAATTTTTGACCACCCCATATTCTTTCCTTAAAAACGGGCTGTAAAAAGATTGGTTTATTGTACACTTTGATCCCCCCAATTTAATAGGTTTTTGTTCAATTTTATTATACATCTATTTGACAACTTAATAAATTATAAATACAATTCTATTTTCTGATTTTGGATGAATCCGATTGAGAAAGTTATTATAGCTGGTCTGAAAATAAAGGGGAGATTTTTTCTCCCTTCAAGCTGTCGGAAACCCTCTCGACAAGGGCAGTTTATGCGGATTGGCCGAAGTTCACAGATAAGCTGCTGAAGTTCACAATTGCACACAATTAAAAGAGAGACAAGCTAATCAGCTTGCCTCTCTTTTTAACCACTTGGACATATGACCATTCAAGCAAACGGACTTAAATGCAGGTGCGGTAATGAAGGGTGCTGGGAGCTGTATGCTCGGAGCAAGCTTTGTTAAACGAGGCAAAAAAAATAGGCATAACATCGGCAAACTCAAGTGCAATAACGCTTGAAGACATTAATAACCATGCAGAAAAGAATGATTTAGATGTAATCCATCTATTTGAAAAGATTGGGGATTATTTAGGAATTGGTGTTAACAATATTATAAATATCTTTAACCCTGATCAAATAATTATCGGAAATCGAATGTCGACTTCTGGAAAATACCTAAAAAAAACGCTCGAACAAAGAATGAAAACTCATACCCTTTGGTATCAGCATAGTGACATGGACATTCACTTTTCGGAACTAAACACACACTCTACCGCCTTAGGAGTAGCAGCTATAACGGCAGAAAAGTTCCTTCGTGTTGATTTAGAAAAGAAGGCATTAGAAACCCAAAAATAATTCTGGTTGAATAGAAAAAGCGTAGTTTGCTATCTCCTTACAAACTACGCTTTTTTCATTTTATATTATGTTAAATTAATTGGCTGACCCTTGTCGATAGATTCATAACAAGCATCAATTACACGCATATTGTTTATCGTGTTTTCAAAATCATGGTCAAGCTGTGTTTTCCCATCCAAAATCGCTTGTGAGAGATGCTCTACCTGGTTACGGTATTGATCACCATTAACCGTTTCCGTCCTTTGTACTCCTGATTTTTCAATAATTACTAACCCATCACCACCATTGTTGTCTGGCCGGTAGGCTCTAGGTACAGTAATACGTCCTTCCGTTCCAATTACCTCATACTCACTCCGATGCGCCATACTAAAACTTGAATCAAACGTCGCACGAACGCCGTCCTTGAAAGTTAAATATCCAACAGCATCAGTTTCAACTCCAAGTTTTGGATCCTTCACCCCGTGTACAAACACAGTTTCTGGTTCAGAACGAAGAATATTTCTAATCGAGTGAATGCCATAGCAGCCTATATCATAAATACTGCCGCCACCTTTTTGGTTGTCCATACGTATATTATCTTTATTAGTTAGGAGAAAAGAAAATGCTGCTCGCATAAATGCCACTTCCCCAATCTCACCCGAATCAACAATTTGCTTCACCCTGTCATGCTGAGGATGAAAATAGTACATAAACGCTTCCATGAAAAGAACCCCGTGCGCTTCACAAACTTCTCTCATTTCCACAACATCACCTGCATGAATTGCTGCAGGTTTTTCACATAAAATGTGCTTCCCTTTTTTTGCAGCCTCCATTACCCACTTCTTATGCAAATGATTTGGTAAAGGAATATAAACCGCGTCAATATCTGGATCATTTAATAATCGGTCATAACTATCATATGTACGGTCAATGCCAAATTGTTGTGCTATGGCTTCAGCCTTCTTCAAATCACTTCCACTCGCTATACCCACCACTTCAGCGTTATCAGCTCTCAAAAACGCAGGAATAAGCGCCTTTTGCGCAATATTAGCAGTACTTAAAATTCCCCATTGAACTTTCTTCATGAAATCTCCTCCTAATTACTTTCCCTTGAATCCGATTATACACGAATAGTAGAATAGTAGAAAAGCGAAAGCGACTTGGTCAGGGGTGACACGCATAAGCAGAGGACCGTAGAGTGCCGCTCTTTGCACTCGAAGTGTTCACTGCTTATGTCGCGAACCCCTAGGCGCTGCAGCTGGACAAGAAAAGCGAAAGCGACTGTACAGAAGCAGACGCATAAGCAAGGGTTCAAAAACGCCGGGTTATGCGTTTGAAGTAACCATTGCTTATGACGGCAGCTTCTAGGCGCTGCAGCTAGACACAGAAAAGCGAAAGCGCCTTGATCATAGTCCTACCTTAACCCAGAGTATCTTATCTTTTATCTCAAATTTAATTATGTTCCCGATTGGTACGGCTCTTATTTTATCAATTGAGTTCAGGTCAATTTTGATGACTTCTTTGCTGAATTTCATAAATGGTGGTCTATTTAAAATAACTTTGCTGAGCCAATTCCATTTCACCGGTTTAGCCTCTTCTAATTTCAGGGTTAGAACTCTCCCATTTGCATCGACAGGTCGTAAGCGAGCGTAAAACTTCACAAGACGGAAAAGCACTTTTTTATTTCCAACAATAGTTAAATAACCATCGTCAAAGGACACAGTTAAATCACCTATTTCATTATTTTTGTTCATTGTTTTTTGTAGAGCCAACAAGAATAAATCTGACGTTATAGCTAGTGTTACACCTTTGTCCTTAAGCGAATTTCTAAGTTCATCAAGTCTCTTTTTCATAGATTCGTCCTCCAAAGAATATTCACTTCTTATAATTCCAAATTATCTTCCATTTATCGTCAACAACTGTAGCATAAACATCCTGAACAATACTAAAATTACCGTATTTACTTTTATAATCTTGTGTTACGGTTACACCATAAACGGTTGGGATTGGATCCGCTCCATCTTCTATTTCCCAGTTCAATACTTTAACTGCTTCCCCAAGTGTATAAGTGAAAGTGACCACACCAAAGTGATTCATGAAAACATGTGCACGATCCTGTATATAGCCTCCTTTAGTAAACTTCTCTTGCATCAACGGATGAAACATTGCCCACGATTCAGAAAATGCACCGTCCTGTTCATATGTATAAAAAGTATTCACCGCTTCCTTTGCCTGATCTTCTGGGGGAGGCTCTTTCATGAGGAAGTACAACATAATCACAATACCTGTGGTCACTATCAATAAAAAAATCAATCCGATGCCCCGACCTCTTTTGTTCATGAATGTCAGTCCCCCTTTACAAGCATTACTAACATTTTATTCATTAGGTATGATAAATAGTAGTTGCTATAAAATCAATCTTCTTTCAACCTCGTTCGGACCCGTTTCTCTTTTTCTTTTCATAGCTACTTCTACTTTTATAATAGATGATAAGGGTGGGTTTGGTGGCATCTTTTTAATAAATATTTCATATAAATTATTACCACTTAATTGCATTGAATTTCGATAATAGAAGTAAGGATAGTGTATTGTTGTAGCGGGGATAACTTAACTAAAAAAGGCAACCATAGCGGCTGCCTTTTTTCTATTCAATAAAACTAGTATTAACTAATCCCTCTAAATCTGGCTTTTTCTTCAAAAACTCAAGATCATAAGAAGAATTCGCAAAATCCTGTAGAACTTCGCCGTTTACTTCATACGTAAAGTCAATCCGTTCCCAGGCATTATCAATAACTGACTCGGAAAGCTGTTGATCTGTAATGTCTTTAATTTTTTTAATGGCAATTGTTTTTGCTTCTGCCGGATTATCTTGAATGAACTTAGTTGCTTTTTTGTGTGCATCAACAATACTTTGGACCATGTCAGGGTGGTTTTTAACCAAATCCTGTGATGTTACGAAAACAGCTGCTGGCAATGTTTTACCATAGGCCACGTCTTCTGTGTCCACTAGTACTTTTCCGCTTCCTTCTGCTTCAATCACGGATGCCCATGGTTCAGGAACTGTTGCGGCGTCTACATTACCAGTAGTAAACATGCTTTGATAAGTAGCTGGCTTTCCTGTAACATGCTTCATTGTTCCACCAATCCGTGAAGATGTAATGCCATACTCTTCTTTCATCATCGTTTCGAATTGCACATCATGTGTACAGCCTACGCGCGGTGAAATGAAAGTTTTTCCTTTTAAGTCTTCTGGTGTTTCAATATTAGCACCTTTTCTTGCCATAATTACCGTTCCACCTGTTGAACCTGCAGCTACAACATTAATTTTTGCTCCACTAGTAAAATGGTTCATGGCTGGTCCCGGTCCAACAAGTCCACCTTCAATATCGCCGGTTTCAATAGCGGTCATAAAAGCTGAACCATCAGGGAAATATTGAAAGTTTACTGTTGTTCCATCTGGTAACGTTTCTTCATATAACTTCTTTTCTTCGGCTACCATCCCGGCTACATGGTTAATATTTGGGAAATATCCAATCGTAATTTCTTTTGACTCCTCACTACCTGTTGCTTCCTCACTATTTCCACATGCAGCTAACACAAAACTAAGTGTAACAAGTGCTATGAATAACATAAATTTTTTCATAGATTTTTTCTTCCTCTCTATTATTTAACTAGACCCCAACGTTTCATAATGTTTTTCTCTAATTTAGAAAAAACGAGTTGATCGACGACTGCACCAATCACTCCGATAATGATAATAATTGCAATAACCTGATCCATACGAGCATAGTCCTGTGCGAATCTCAGTGAGTAGCCGAGGCCAGGCCCGTTACTAAGTAATTCACCAGCCATTAGTGCGCGCCAACTGAAAGCCCAGGAAAGCCTAACTCCTGACATGAAGTACGGAATACTTGCCGGAACTTCAACGCGGTAAAATAACCCAAACCCTTTCGTTCCCATTGTTCTGGCTGCGCGTATGAAATGAGGTGAAACATTATGAATTGCCGATCTGACATTTAAGGCCATGACAAATGTACCACCTAAAACTACCACGAATATTACTGCAAATTCAGTAAACCCAAAAAGCATAATAGCTAAGGGAACCCAGACAATGCTTGGGATACTTTGCAAGGCAATTAAGTACATACCAGCTGTTTCATCTGCTTGCTTGGATTTCCCAAGAATCACACCTAAAGTCGTTCCAAGCAGAATAGCCAGTGTCAAGCCAATGAGCAAATGTCTAAAGCTTGCTCCCAGTGCCTTGATAAAATCCCCACCAGCAAACCCATCATATAATGCTGTAAAGACTAGAATCGGAGACGGGAGTATAATTTTCGGGAACACGCCTATTGAAAAAATCAACTGCCATAATCCAATGAGTACGAGTAAAAATAAGACACGTTTAACGACTATATTGAATTTCATTTGATAACTCTTCCTCTAAGACTTTTTTTATTTCACCTTCAAGTAGATTCATGACCCTCTTTTCAAGCTCAATTACAGCCTGATCATCGCGTTCTCTTGGTCTAGGTATATCTACGCTAAAGTCAGATATTACACGGCCGGGACGAGTACCCATCACAATGACCCGGTCCGATAGTTTAATAGCTTCCTGAATGCTGTGTGTAACAAAAAGTATTGTTTTCTGTGTTTCCTGCCAAATCTTTATTAACTCATCCTGCAGAATATGCCGTGTTTGTTCATCTAACGCTCCGAATGGTTCATCCATTAGTAAAACTTTAGGATCCATTGCGAGAGCACGAGCAATAGCAACACGTTGTTGCATCCCACCCGATAGCTCATATGTGAAGTTATTTTTAAACCTGCTTAAGTGGACCATTTTTAAAAAGTGATCTGCACGTTCACTTGCTTCTTTTTTGCTTAAGATCCCTTTTAAAGGAAACATGACATTGTCGTGAACATTCAGCCATGGGAACAAGGAAGGTTGCTGGAATACCATACCACGTTCACGTCCAGCCTGCTTAATTTCTTTATCCTGCAGCAGGATGGAGCCTGTAGTAGCACTTTCGAGCCCTGCTACCATTGACAGTAAGGTAGATTTCCCACAGCCAGAAGGTCCAAGGATAGATACGAATTGATTTTCAGATACCGATAAGTCAATATCAGAGAAAACGTTAAAGGATGATTGCTGATCCTGATCGGTAAAAGTTTTCCCAACATGGTTCAAGTGAAGAAACATTGAACTACCTCCTTATCATTATAATTCCTATAAACATACTTGGTTATACCAGTATACGCATCTCCTACTATTAGTGTCAATTACTTTTAACCACTAAATATTCCCAGATTCTTACTTTATCTTAATAAATGGCAAGACTCGTTGTTATACAGTAAAAAAACACCTACTTTACAAAATAGGTGTTTGAATATACATACGTGTTAAGCAAACTAGCGCAAGTTATACACGAATAGAATCACTCGTCAATCAAATCCATACTTAAATACCGCTCTCCACTATCGGGTGCAATACATAACACACGTTTTCCTTTACCGAGTTTTTTAGCAACTTCAATTGCTGTATAAATGGATGCAGCTCCAGACAATCCTACAAAAAGACCTTCCTGGATTGGCAACTTTCTAAACATGTCAACAGCAATATCATCTTCAATTTGCATAATTTCATCATAAATAGTTGTATTTAAAATATCCGGGATGAAACCTGGACTAGTTCCAACGAGTTTGTGACTGCCCGGTTTTCCGCCTGACAAGACGGGCGATCCTTTTGGTTCTGCAACTGTGATCGTAAGTTCTGGAAACTTCTCCTTCAAAACTTCACCTGTACCTGTAATGGTACCACCCGTTCCGGCAGTACAGACAAATGCGTCCAACTTACCTTCCATTTGTTCATATATTTCTAAGGCTGTAGTAACGCGGTGCACATCAGAATTTGCTTGATTTTCAAATTGTTGGGGAATAAAACTACCCGGATTTTCCTGTTGCAATTCCAATGCCTTTTTAATCGCTCCAGGCATTTTTTCTTCGCTTGGAACAAGTACAACTTCAGCTCCATAGGCTTTTAAAATATTTCTTCTTTCCGTTGTACTATTATCGGGCATGATTAAAATTGCCTGGTAACCTTTAGCGGCTGCGACCATGGCAAGTCCGATCCCAGTGTTACCACTAGTCGGTTCAATAATCATTCCACCCGGCTTAAGCATCCCCTTTTCTTCGGCTACTCGAATCATATTCGTTGCTGCGCGGTCTTTCACACTTCCACTTGGGTTAAACATTTCCAGTTTAACAAAAACATCCGCTGCATCCTCTGGGACAAGCTTGTTAAGCTTGATAACCGGGGTATCTCCCATCAACTCTGATACATTATTTACGACTTTCATCTAAAACACCTTCCTATCTTAATACATTTAATGTCCATTACTAATTTTGTTGCGATTACATCCTCTCAGTTGATAGAATGCTGCGAAGTAACTGCTATGTTTATTTTCTACCATCCTTTACAAAATTGGTGCTGACCCGCCGCTGCGGAAAAACACTCGCTTTCCATGGGGAACGCTTCAGACTGTTCCTTTCCCATTGGAGTCTCGCATTTTCCCGCAGCTTAGGTAACCTTCTGTTCAAGAATTCTCGTAAAAAAAACAGGCTTCATGCTTAGTTTTCTATCTTAGTGAAGGCAGAATACGAAGACTCCTGCGGGAACAGCACGCGTCCGAAGACCCCGGAAGAAGCGATCTTTGCTTCTGAGGAGGCTGAGGCCGTGCCCGCGGAAAGCGAAGTATTCTGCCGGAACGGAGTCGAAAAAGTTTTCACAACGTCGCTTTTTATAGATTTTATGTCAAACTACAATTTCTTATAAAATAGCTTTTTTACAAACTAATCTCGTTTAAACCAATCATACCCATTATCGGTCAACATTATGACTACACATGAATTCCCTTTGGTGGAGCGAAATTAAGAAATCTATAATCATTCAAACGTACCCTTAACAATTACATTTCTATTTTTCACCATTTGACAACCTTTTGCAAAAACATGATCCAGCTCAAATGTATCTTTTTCAAAAATTAATAGATCTGCATCTGAATCCTCAGTCAAAATGCCTTTAGACTCAAAACGTAAAGCTGTGGCTGCGTTGGAAGTAACCAGCTTCAATACGTCTTCAAGTGGTAATTTATAATCTTTTACAGTAGAAATGATCTGCTTTAACAAAGTTTGTTGACTGGCGACTCCCAGGCCAATTAGATTACCTGCTTCATCAAATTTAGGAAGACTGCCATTACCATCAGAAGAAACAGTCAGTTGCTCCATATCCCCACCATTTTCCTTAAAATAAACGATCCATTCCGGCGTATCATCAGCAGCAGTTATGTCAACAAACGCACCTTTTTTAGACAGAGCTATTGCATCATCCATTAGCTCCTTGCTTCTATTGATATGCGTTGCATAGATTTTAGAAGGTGGTATTTCATAATCTTCTACTAGTTTATGTAAAATTGACAACCGATCTTTTCCCGGTCCCACGTGAAAATGGGTAACTCCAGCTTTCTTACTTAATAATCCTCCAACTCTCGCTTCCGCAACAAGCTTTGCGATTTCATAAATGGACGGTTGCGCAGACCTTGAATCTGAAATTGCAATTTCACCAGCACCAATTACTTTATCAATAAGAATCACATCATCTTTTACCGAAGAAGTGATGGTTGGGGTTGGGACATGGTAGTTACCTGTATAAATATAGGTAGTAACACCTTCTTCCTCCAGTCCTCTTGCCTTAGCCAGTAATGACGTCATATGACGAGTTGTTCCATCAGTTCCTAAACAGCCCACTACTGTTGTAACTCCTGATCGTACGATATCGCTTAACTGTAATTCAGGAGTTCTGGTAGCAAAACCTCCTTCACCCCCACCTCCGATCAAATGCACATGTGGGTCAATAAATCCTGGGGTTACAATTTTACCTGTTGCATCCACAACTTCAATAGTAAGTCCAAGCGATAATAAGCTGTTTTCATCGATTTCACCAATTTTGATAATCTTTTCCCCAATAATTAATAAATCAAAGGTGCCTATGTATTCAGGATTATAAATTTCGCCATTCTTTATAAGTGTATTCAATGCAATGCACGCACCCTCTATTATTTTTTATAATACTAACAATTCCCATGGTAACTTTCTCACTGTATTAATTTTAGCATACTTACAATTTCCTCTAAATAAGAAAGTATTGTTAGTCGGTAGTCCGCATAAGTATAAGATAGAGGTGGTGCGCATGTCTTTTAGAGAATACATAACCGAAGACACATTAGAAATGCTAGAAACATTAATAGCTAAGAAAAAGGAACTCAAGAAGTTAACCAGATCTCAAAACAAATATTTCATAATTACAGTTACCTTGATTTGTGTTTTATTTATTTCTGTATACCTGTTTATTCTTAATAATTCAGATACCAATATACTTTTTGCTGTATCTGACTTTTTCAGCAATATTTATAATCTTCTATTGTTACTATCGGCGGTTGCCTCTCACATAGGACAGTTAAACTATAAGAAACAAGTTAAAAAAGTAAAAGAAGGCTTTGAAGAGCTACGAATAGAAACGATTGAACATCTTGACAATACCTGGTACATCACCAAACATTCCCATATAATCAACCAAATATCTTCCTACATGGAACAACATCAAATTAACATACGCTACAAAAGCTAAAAAAGGTGCCAGGCACATATTACAATAAATGGAATATGTGCCTGGCACCTTTCCGGTTATTTCCAGAAGTGTATTGCTGTCTGGACGTATAGTTGAACTATTATGTAAAACACGATGGCATATTTTCCGTTAAATTGGATGCCGTTTTTGAATAGACTTAATCCATTGGAGGCGCTTAATACAATGACTGGCATTATTACTGGTGATAATAATATGGAAATAACGCTGCCTGATGTGATCGTCAATACAATCAATTCTGGTGGGTATGGCAGTGCGACATTTTGTAATAATCCTGCAACTAAAACCATTACGGTTAATGGGCCCAATCCAATGAACCCCAGAAAGATAACAATAAATGGAAGAAAATACAAAAAGTTAATAAAAGGAAAAACCGATTGCACATATTGTACTCCAGCTATAAATGCTGTACCGAATCCAGTTTGATTTAACCCATTGATGAGGACACCTGCAGCCAGCATAATGCATAGCTGATACGATTGCTTCAGCATATCCTCAGAAAAATATACTTGTGTGTGCTTCACAAGCTTTTTGGTACTTTTTTTAGCCAAGTAATAAAACAGCGTCCATACTACCACTACAATTGGAATGGTGGTCATTAGATTTGCAGCATAGACTCCATGTAAAAGAAAAATAGTACCAAATAAAGTAATGAACAGTAACATGAATTCTATCACTTTCTTTTTCAATTCTTTCCTATTCGTATAGCTGCTTAACACATTTTCAATTTCACTTTGAAGCGCTTCCGTTAAATTTATTCCATATTTTTTTTCCTGAAAATAAGAAAATATGACCGCTGTAATAGACCCTAGCGCTGCCATCCCAAACCCTTGCAGGATAGCTACCCACAAAGAAGCTTCTAAGGTCTCCACTGCAAAAATAAAACTTGGGATACTAATCACCCACATAGTGGACAAGGCAAATGCACGCAGGAGAGCAGTTCCTTTAAAATTTTCCCATGCTTCTCCTGTTTGGTTTTTCAAAATAACTGTTACAAATTGATACATCATTGGAATAGACCCAAAAAGTAAAAAATAAGAAATCACTTGGGTAAATGAGACAATTCCAAAGTAAAATTTTCGACTTGTATTAATTCCCTTATGGGCAAAAGCTAAAATTTCTTCAATATACGGCTCTTCTCTCAACACCCAGCCTATCATTGGAACAATCACTAATAGTCCGATAATGCTCCGCATCTGAAGAAATCCATGATAAAGGCCATCTACAGTGGAACCCTCAGAGTAAAACAAAACTAATACACCTGAGAGAAACAGAAAAAGTGGTAATTTAAATTGTTTTACAGTTATAGTGAACGCAGCAAATAACAGCGTGAGAAAGCCACAAAAGGACAAAACATACAACAAAAAATCCACCCTGTAAAAATAAGTGAAAAAGTGAAGAAGTGTATAGAAGGAAATAGCGATTTTTAGTCCCAAGGCTGTTAACTGCTTCATCACATAAACTCCTTATAACTTACCTATCATCCAGTAACTTCACGCTACTCAAGTAGATAGGCACCAGTAAACCAGTGCCTATGCCAATTCTTTTTGTATATTGTTGAGATCTTCCATTTCTCCACTAACCAATAGTCTGTCTCCTTCTTGAAGAATGGTATTTCCATGCGGCACGACTACCTTCCCGTGCCTGTAAATATGCAGGATAAGAGACTCTCCAAGAAATGACAGGTTCATAATTGGCTGCTGATTATAATTGGAATTGTTGACAATAATTTCTTTTATGGTCTTATTATGATTTGTTATTAGACGAACTAGGCCAGGATTATCAATAAGTGCTTTTAATAGGGTTCTAGTTGAATACAATGTGGAGTATATTGTAAACCCTTCCTCAGATAACTGATCCTGTAATGATGTACTTTCAATCCGTAAGACAACGGTTTTGATACCTAATTCTTTCGCATGCCTGCCTAGTTCAATATTAGTTGCGTCTACTCCAGTTGCTATAACAATTTTGTCAGCTTTAAATGCATTATGTTCATCTAGTTGTTCTACCGTTAATTCACTCACATGAATATGTGGGAATAAAGATTCTTCGTTTTCTTGTTTCTCCTGCGCACTATACAAACGTACAACTGATTTCTCTTCCATCTTATCCCGAGCAACAAGCAAAGTTGCGGCATTGGCGCCTATTATAGAAATTTCCTGTTGTTTTGGCCCACCATTGGACATCGGAAATAACTTCGTAAACGTAATTGGTGAAATAAGACAGGTTAAAATGGACACTAATATAATTGCTCCATTCAGAACATCATCAATAACACCAAGTTCAAGTGCAATAGAAGATGCAGCAATCACAAGACTTAATTTGGATGTAGTTAATATTCCTATACTTAATGTTTCTTTCCAGGAATACCACTTTTTAAGAACAAGTGCCGGAATCACCTTAGCAAGATACATAAACACTAATAAGATTGGCATTAATAATAATGTTTTTCGATCAACAAATAGTTCCCAGATATTCAGCCTAGCTCCAACCATAACGAAAAAGATTGGGATAAAAAATCCGAATCCAAATGAATCCAGTTGCCGGGTGAATTCTTTGTTAGGAGCAAGCAAAGAAATAATAACTCCTGCTAGGAATGCGCCTAAAATATTTTCTGCACCAATTGTTTCCGACAAAGAAACAAAAAATAAAATAAGCGCAAATACTCCTCTGGTTCCTAACTGCACAGTTCCTTTCAACAAATTATCAAACAGTTCGAAGTTGAAATATTTTTTTATCATTTTGTAAGCAAGGAAAACTGCCAGGAAAAGCACTAATAAAAGCAGGACTTTCATGCCTTCCTGATCACGAAACATAGCGTAAACAGTTAAGAGGATCATAGTTGTAAAATCTGCAATAACAGTAATGAGCAGAATAACTTGCCCTAATAGCCCCTCGGTGAGATTTTTTTCTTTAATAACCGGTACAACAATACCGAGTGAAACAGTTGATATGATTAAAGTCATCAAATAAGGATCTTTTATCAAACCGAGCATTACTAATACGTATGACAACAAGAAAGATACACTTATAATCAGACTAAAGATAACGAGCGATACCTTAATAGGGTTCGGTAAATTTCCATCCTTTTTTTTCTTCTTCTTCTTAAACAAACTAAAGTCGATTTCCAAACCACTAATAAACATTAGGAAAATGAAACCCAAAAGCGATAACAATTCTAGCATTGGATCTTCTAATATTAGATTAAAACCACTTTTTCCAATTACTAACCCTGCAATGATTTCAGCAATAACAACAGGTATAAATCGTAAATTAAACCGTTGTAAAATAATTGGAATAAAAAACGCAATTGCTACGACAATCATTAGGGATGTCAGAGAATGATGCTCCATAAAACACCTACTTCTAAATTATATACCAATAAGCCTACCGAATTTTGGATGTTTTTACAATAGAATTGTTTCAAAGAAATTCATACCATGCTCTTTTCGTGACAAACTACCTTTAACAGGAGGAATATCTTCCTATGAAAAAAAGTTTGAAAGGAGCATGATTAATGGATGAAAAGAAGAAAGCGTCTGACACTAGGAAACCTGAAATTGAAAGAGAGAATACTACTGAAGTGGAACACAGCACCCCCCATCCCCAAGAGAAAAGCCTTAGAGATGTAAACTTTGCCCCAAGTGAGAATACGTATATATCTGGACGGAATCAACCAAATGACTAAAAAAGAAGATAAACAGAAAAAAGACAAGATGTAGATAAAGGACAGAAGGAAGCCGGGTGTTGACTTATCGTACGAAGGTGAGGGAAGTATCGCTAGTCTCTGGGCGCTGGAGCTAGATGTGGCTGTTACTGTATGCAAGCTTAACAAAGCAAATTTTTTATACTATAAAAAATCCCTAGCCCGTAATTAAATTGGGTAGGAACTTATTTTTGTAAAACTTAAATACCAAACGTGTTTCCTCCATTAACTGACAGCGATTGCCCAGTAATGAACTTTGCCTCTTGAGAACTTAAAAAGACTACCATATTAGCAATATCGTCAGGCTCACCCATTTCCCGGAGAGGAACACCCTGTCTGTAACCATCGTATTTAGCAGAGTCTTTATCTTCATGCCGTTCAACAGGTATAAAGCCAGGATTGACTAGATTTACAGTTATCCCAGAAGCTCCTAACTCATTTGCCCAAGAACGTGTCATGCCAATTTGAGAAGACTTTGCTGTTACGTAATTTGCAAAGTTCGGATTGCCTAATTGAACAACTTCACTGCAAATATTGATGATTCTACCTTCTTTTTTCTTCTTCATCCCTGGTAAAATTGCTTTCGTTAATAATAAAGGAGCTTTTACAAAAAAATGAAGCTGATCCAGATAATCGTTCCAAGTGCTATCCTCAATCGACAGTTCTGGCTGAGGCCCAGTTGCATTGTTCACCAAAATATCAATGGTCCCCTTACACTTTTCCTGAGATTCTTCGATTAAAGCAGTCACCGCTGCTTCGTTGGTAATATCACCTTTTACCGCAAGAGCTTGTCCACCATTAGATTGTATGTGCTCTACTGTTTTTTCTGCCATTTCCTTATTGTTAGCATAATTAATAATAACCATTGCTCCTGCTTCAGCCAGATTCATACTTATAACTTTTCCAAGGCCTCTTGATCCACCGGTTACCAGTGCAATTTTTCCTTCCAAACGCTGATTCATGCAATTCCTCCTTACTTATGTATGGTTTCTTTTTAGTTTAGCTTAATTCTATGTTGATTAAAAATATAATCTAAAAGATTTACACATTCCCCCGAGATTGTTTCTTTCTTGACACCAATTTATGATTTTAATATAATTTTCCCACAATTAAAATTTCAGAGAATAAAAGGAAAGAGTTAAAGTGAAAGAAAATAATAGCCTTGAACAATTTGGCTACAAACAGGAATTAAAGCGTTCATTGTCCTTTTGGGACTTACTTATTTATGGGTTAATATTTATGGTACCAATAGCACCTATTTAACCCTGATACCTTCAGTATGAGTGTTGTCATGGGTGCAGTTTCTATTGCAGTGTTAAGCTTCTTAGGTTTTGATGCAATTTCTACATTGTCAGAGGAGTCAGCTGATGGCCCCAAAGCAGTCGGTAAGGCAACGATTTACTCCCTGTTAATTGTTGGTGTATTATTTATGGTACAAACGTGGGTTGCAGCTTTAATCTTTCCTAATTTCAATGACTTTGAAGATATAGGAACTGCTTTCTATCAAGTTGCAGAGATCGCTGGCGGTGAATGGCTAGGTGTGCTAACTGCACTAGCTACTGCTATAGCTTGGGGGATTGCTGATGCCCTTGTTGCACAAGTCGCGATTTCCAGAGTCCTGTTCAGCATGGGACGCGATCGCAAACTCCCAGCTTTCCTGGCTAAGGTTCAACCTAAACATAAAACACCTTATGCCAGTATTATTGTAGTAGCTATTATTTCACTTATCGTTGGGTTATTGTTCATGGGTGATATTGGTATATTGTCATCATTCGTTAACTTTGGTGCTTTAACTGCATTCCTTTTCCTACATGTAAGTGTATTTTCCCATTACATTGTCAAAAGCAAAAGCAGAAATTTCTGGAGTCACTTAGTACTCCCACTAATTGGTTTTATTGTAATGGGCTATGTATGGTTAAACTTAGCAACACAAGCAAAAGTACTTGGCTTTAGCTGGATTGCAATTGGTGTCGTAATTACTTTATACTTTGCTTTAACCAAAAAAGATGCAAAAATTGATTTAGACTAGTTTATTCATTAAAAATATCTAAAGGAGCGTGAAACAGATGAGTATTCATCATCATAATCACACACATTTAACTATTCATGATATGAAGTCCCATATGCATTACGGTTGGGACAAGGATATTAAACCGATTGCAGAGGTGGATTCTGGGCAAACCATCACATATGATATTTTAGAGTGTTCAGGTGGTCAGTTTTCTAAGAATTCTACTTCAGCTGATCTTGAAAACCTGGATTTTGAAAAAATTAATCCAGTAGCTGGACCGGTATATGTTAAGGGAGCACAACCTGGAGATACATTAGAAGTAGAAATGCTTAATTTCAGACAGCTTGAATGGGGATGGACTGGTATTATTCCTGGATTCGGACTGTTAGCAGATGAATTTAAAGAGCCCTATTTAAAAACGTATGATTTATCACGAGCCAATACAACAGAATTTCTCCCGGGGATTGATTTATTTATTAAACCATTCCCCGGCACAATTGGGGTTGCATTACCTGAAGAAGGAAACTTTAGTGTTGTTCCTCCAAGGAAAAACGGTGGAAATATGGATATACGCCATTTAACCCGTGGAACGAAACTATACTTACCTGTCGGGGTTGAGGGTGCATTGTTTTCCATTGGTGATACACATGCTGCCCAAGGTGATGGAGAGGTATGCGGCACTGCCATTGAAGCTTCAATGGAAACAACGGTGCGTTTCAAGTTGCATAAAGGTAAAACCATTGCCGAGCCACGGTACGAAATTCCAGGAGCTCCAACACCTGAAGCGGATAGCAAAGGATACTATGTGACAACAGGACATGGAACCAGTCTTGTGGAAGCATCAAAAAATGCCATTCGCTACATGATTGAACATATCGTTGACACATACGGAATGTCGGACCAAGAGGCGTATGTACTCTGCAGCGTTGCCGTCGACCTCAGAATAAGTGAAATAGTTGATATGCCAAACATGCTCGTATCAGCCTTCCTACCAAATGCAATATTTAAGTAATCATTTAAAGGCTTACACAAAGTAAGCCTTTTTTTAATGGCAAACACCCCCAATCATTATTCGACAAATTCCGAGTGGCGCCTGGCACTTTCTCCAGGTTTATCCAAATCTCCATTTATCCGGATTTGAGAGTCTGAGAGCATCTCTGAAGCGATGAGAGGTATATATCTCTAAATGACAGCGCTTACCATTGTTATATCGCTTATATGCACCTGACTTGTGTAAAAACCCTTGAACTATATGTGTGAAGTGGTATTATAACTACGGTAAGACAAAAGAAAAATAGACCTTTTATACAATTTAAGTAATGTTTTTTTAAAACCAAAATATAAATAAAAGATTGATGTATTTATCAAACGCACCCATACGAATAAAAGGAATTCCAATCCTTATAAGAAAAATACATGAATCAAATAATTAATGAACCTACTTAAACCGATTTTCCTCAATTTATAAAAACATGAGGCATCAATGAATCAAAACTAGAAGGAAGTGTTGACTTGACACCTGATATTGAAGCACAACGCATCGTAATTAAAATTGGAAGTAGTTCACTTACCAGTATGAATGGAGAAGTGAGCAGAAGAAAACTTGAGAAGATTGTGGAAGAAGTTGTTCGTCTAAAAGATGACGGACATGAAGTCTTGCTCGTTTCCTCTGGGGCTGTGGCAGCCGGGTACCGCAGACTTGGTTTTCTCACCCGACCAGATTCACTACCTGAAAAACAAGCATCTGCATCTGTTGGTCAGGGTCTACTAATTGAAACCTACTCAGATATCTTCATCTCACATGGCTACGTCGCTTCACAAATATTAATTACACGAAGTGACTTTTCTGATGAACTTCGGTACAACAATGCAAGAAATACCATTAATGTATTACTTGAAAGAGGTATTGTACCCATAGTTAATGAAAATGACACAATCTCTATGGATTTCTTGAAATTCGGGGATAACGACACATTATCAGCAAAGGTTGCAGGGCTTGTTGATGCCGATCAACTAATTATTTTATCTGATATTGATGGTTTATACGACGCTGACCCACGAAAAGATGAAAATGCTAAATTATTGCGCGAAGTTCATGAAATCACACCTGAGATTGAAGCTGCTGCTGGTGATCCTGGAAGTGCAAATGGTACCGGCGGAATGAAATCCAAAATTGACGCCATTAAAATTGCTATGGCATCTGGAATAACATCTTTCTTGGGTAATGCATCATCAAAAAACATAGTTTATGACGCTGTACATCAAGAAGCAAAGGGGTCATACTTTGAACCACAGAGTTCCCTTCAGAATTTAAATCATAAAGAACAGTGGATTGCTTTCAACTCCGGTCCTGAAGGTGAAGTGACAGTTAACCATACAATTAGAGAAGCAATAATTAATGATAAGATCAGCTTAGCTCCGACAGACATTCACTCGATAAGTGGACGATTCGATAAAGGAGCTGTTGTGACGATTATAGATGTCGAAGGTGAAATAATTGGTCTAGGCGTCGTAAGCTATTCTTCCCAAGCTTTAAACAGATTAATTAACCAAACTGAGGTTGAACTGAAAAACTATGAAAATGTCGCCATTGAAAGTAAACATCTGGTATGTCATTTAGATGCAGAAGTACCTGTAAACAATTTAATTACAACAACTTAACCTGGAGGGATTAGATGACCGTTTCAACTGAAAAAGTGAACGTGGAAGAACAAGCTAAACTTGCCAAAAAAGCTGCTAAAACCTTATCTATATTAACAACAGAAGAAAAGAATGAAGCACTTCTGACACTTGCCGACACATTAGATAATGGCTATGAAACAATTTTAAAAGCGAATGAAGAAGATTTAAAACTTGGGCATGAAAAAGGCTATGACGAGGCATTTATTGACCGTTTAACACTTACTAAAGAAAGAATTGAGGAATTTGCTCAAGGTCTGCGTGATGTTGCTAAATTAGATGACCCAACTGGGATTGTTCAATCTGACTGGACCCTTGATAACGGGTTAAACGTTCAACAGATTACCGTGCCACTTGGTGTTATTGGAATGATCTATGAAGCACGTCCAAATGTAACTGTAGATGCTACTGGTCTTGCATTAAAGTCAGGTAATGCGATTGTCTTAAAAGGTGGATCATCAGCAATAACTTCCAACAAGGCTATTGTAGAAGTTATCCATCAAGGGTTAGAAAAAACGAAGATACCAAAAGAAGCTGTTCAATTTATTGCAAGTACTGATCGCGCAGCAACACAACAGTTATTCACTATGAAAGAACATATCGATGTACTTATTCCTCGAGGAGGCGGTTCATTGATTAAGGCAGTTGTAAACAATGCAACAGTTCCAGTCTTGGAAACAGGTGTTGGTAATTGTCATCTTTATATTGATGTAGATGCAGATGTTCAAAAAGCATTAGCTATTCTAGTCAACGCAAAAACAGACCGTCCAGCAGTTTGTAATGCAATTGAAACCGTTATTGTTCATCAGGACTGGCTTGAGGCAAATAAAGTTGCACTAATTGAAACACTTAAGCAAAACGACATCAATGTTCATGGTGACGATACTATCGTAGAAATGATACCTGGCGCAGTTCCTGCCAATGAAGGTGACTGGGCAAATGAATATTTAAGCAAAGATATTGCGATTAAAACAGAAGCAAATGTGACGGATGCAATCGAGCACATCGAACTTTATGGCACAAAGCACTCAGAGTCAATAATTACTGAGAACAAAAAAACTGCTGAGATATTTATGAAACTAGTTGATGCCGCTGCATTGTACCATAATGCTTCTACTCGTTTTACTGACGGTAGCGCGTTAGGATTTGGGGCAGAGATCGGAATCTCAACTCAAAAGTTACATGCACGTGGCCCAATGGGACTACCTGCTCTAACTACAATAAAGTATTTAATGCATGGGAACGGACAAATCAGATAGACAAAAAGAAACCAGGGGGATTAAATTTAATCCTCCTGGTTTCTTTTATAAAATTTGTCCAACGTTTAATTTTCTCAAGTATCCTGATCCTTTTTTTGCTATTTGCTCAATCAGATTATACAAAACAAATATGCATCGGATGAATAGTAATATCTTTTTTAGTAGTACTTATACAGAGCCTTTACAGTAAGTTTATTGCACCATGGTTCCACCATTTTGCCTTAACTATCCTTGGAAAACATCCAGCTTTTATTTCACATTGGTTCTAAGCCAGTCAAAATTGATAGAACATATCTAAAAGTAAATTTTAAATCCACGTCCGCTCTTCCATAAAACATAAAGTAGACCGATCAATACCGTCTACTTTATGTTTTATAGTTCTTCTCCAACTATATACCATGATGATATTATAACTACCTCACAGAATCCCGCTCTATAAGTTCAGTTGAAAGTTTGTAATTATGATTTACTTTTTCGCCTAATAACATTTGAAAAATTAAATGCACTGATAGTGCTCCAACCTCATATTTAGGTTGTTTCATTGTAGTCAATGATGGTATCACGTATTCGGCTAGTTGTATATCATCAAAACCTATGATGGAAATGTCTTTTGGAACACTTATCCCATTTTCCTTAAATGCCTGTAAGCCTCCAATTGCCATTTCATCATTAGCGTAAAATATTGCTTCTGGTAAATCACGTTGAGCAATTAACATTTTCGTTGCTCTGTATCCACCTTCACGTGTGAAGTCTCCAGATAATCTCCATTTCGACTGAAAATTTAAGTCATTGGCTTTTAAAGCGTTTGTAAATCCTTCAAATCGTAGCATATTATCATGTGAATTAGATGGACCGCTTACATAAGCAATGTGTCGATACCCTTTATTAATTAAATATTCCGTTGCAGTGTATCCGCCTTGAACGTTATCTACTTCAACATGGACGACAAATTCATTTTTAAGCTTTCTGTCCAATACAACAAGGGGGAATCCCTCTCTTGCTGATTCTAGTGTAATTTCATCACTTATATTGTGGGCTAAGATAATCACCCCATCAACTCGCTTTTCTTTTAAAAACTTAACAGCTGTGGATTGTGGTCCACCAATTGAACTACAAGCAATCAGATCATAGCCATTAGCTGTGGCAACATCCTGAACCCCTTTAATCAATTCCGAATAATATGGACCGGATAAGTCACTCAATATTAGGGCGATTGTATTTGTTCTCGATCTTTTTAAGTCTGATGCAAATCCATTTTTTTGATAATTTAATTCCTTAGCAGCCTCTACTACTTTTTTTCTAGTTGATTGACTAACTTTATTACTATTATTCAGTGCGTATGAAGCTGTAGATATCGCTACTCCGGCTAGCTTTGCTACATCTTTAATTGTTGCCATCTTTAACTTCCTCCATAAAGTAAAACTTCATATAGCGGGGATTTCTTTCTTCCCTCACTGAATTTTAGTTGAATTAATTGGGGATTATATAAGCGAGTCATCCCACACATAGAAATATCGATCAACCTCAATTATCGAGCCACGGTTTTTTACTGCCCGTCACTCTTTGATAACTTTTAAAACGACATCATTATAATTTCATAGTACCTTATATTATACCATTTGAGAACTAATCCCCCTACTTAATCCCAGACATTGTAAACCCTTCAACAATATATTTTTGAAAGAATGAAAAGATAATCATTATTGGTATAACCATGAATGCAGCTCCAGCCATTTGTAATGCAAAGTTATTCGCATATTGACCCTGTAGCAATGATAGCCCAACAGATAATGTATATAGGCTTTCATCATTAGCAATAATTAAAGGCCATAAGAAACTGTTCCACGCTGCTATGAATGTTAGAATTCCTTGTACAGCGAATATCGGTTTTGCAATAGGAATAATTAAACGGAAAAATATATAAAATTCTCCTGCTCCATCCAAACGAGCAGCCTCTATTAAATCAGTAGGAATAGTGGTCATAAATTGTCTGAACAAAAATATGCTGAAAGCAACTGCCAACCCTGGCAATATAATACCCGTCATTGTATTTGTTAGACCCATTTCATTAAGTAATAAATAGACAGGTATCATTGTAACTTGTCCTGGAATCATCATTGTTGATAAAACAACGTAGAATATTTTTTCCCTTCCTTTAAAATGAAACTTTGCAAACCCGTATCCTGCCATAGCATTAAATAGTAATCCTATAAATGAGAAAAATACAATAATTATTGTATTCTTTAAATAAACTAAGAAATTTAATTCGGTAAATAGTTTAATAAAGTTTTCTAATGTAGGGTTTTCTGGAATCAACGTGGGAGTGAGCTGCAGCACTTCACTTTCTGGCTTAAATGCACTGGAAATCATCCACAAAAATGGGATTGATACCAGTATCCCCCCTAAAACCATAATAATCGTTACAACTCTCATCTCGGTCTTACTCTTTTTTGTAGCTGTAGCCATTACGATCAACCTCTCTTAATACTCTGTATCAGACTTTTTAGATTTAAATTGAATTAACGTTACAATTATAATCATGATAAATAATAAGAATGATCCGGCTGACGCATAGCCGAATTCACTAAATTGGAAACCTTCCTGGTAAATAAACAATGCTACTGAAATTGTTCCATCTAACGGTCCACCCTGAGTCATTACATAAGGCTCCTCGAAGAATTGCATCCACCCAATTAATGTAGTAACCGTAACAAAAAAGGTTGCATATCGCAAAAGTGGTATAGTTACATGGAAAAGCGTTTTTATCCGGCTTGCACCGTCCATTTCAGCAGCTTCATAGTATGATTTCGGAATACCTTGTAAGGCGGCCAAAAAAATAATCATATTAATACCGATACCTTTCCAGACCGCTAATATAATTAAGGAAATTTTGGCTATCGTAGGTTCTTGCAACCACGGAATACTGTTTACATTTACGAGCGATAAAAGGTAGTTAAATAATCCATAATCTGTATTGTAAAGATATCCCCAAATTACCGCTACGGCAATAATATTGGTGATTGAAGGCATATAATATACTGATCTAAAAAAAGAAAACAATTTATTACTGCCATAGTTCAACAACAGTGCGATACCTAAGGAGAAGAGAATAACGAGAGGTACTCCAACAACGACGTAAAAGACAGTGTTATAGACAGCCTTTAAAAAAATATCATCTTTAAAAAGTTCAATGTAGTTTTCTAAACCAATAAAGCTTATATTTGACCAATCAGCTAGCCCCTTTAGATTAAGGTCAGTGAAGCTTATTACAAATGCAATCATAATCGGTATAATGCTAAATATCGTCAGCAATATTACTGAAGGTGCAATAAACATATACGGATGTTTATTCTGAAATTTACTTTTAAATGCGTTCAACATTTTTAACCCACCTATCAAAACTGCAAGTAATATATCTAAAAAGAAATATGGAGGGCAAGCAACTGCTAATCGCCTCCATATTTCTCTTTATTATAATAGCTTGTCGAATTTATTCTTCCTCTAATAATTCCTGAGCTGTTTGATTAAACTTTTCCATTTCTTTTTGTAAATCCGCTCCACCTGCGTTAACTCTTTCAAGTGAGCTTAAAAGTTCTTGAGCAATACGCTCAAATTCTTCAATTTGAATTCCTGCTTTTGTGTGCTTTAATTGCTCCCCAAATACTTTGTAGTTAGGATCTTCTTTTAACAAAGGATCTTCCCAAGCTTCCGTTCTTGCTGGAAGTGTATTGGAAATCTTTAGCCATTCAAGTTGTGTGTCCACTTCATTCATATAAGAAATAAATTTCAGCGCATTATCTACATTCTTTGACGTATCGAAAACAGATAATACAGATCCACCCATACTGGATGTTCTTGTTTCCTTCTTAGGCATAACCGCTGTGGCCCATTTCCCTTTAATTTCAGGAGCTTGTTCATTTATTATGTTAATCATCCACGGCCCACTAAAGAACATTGGTTTTGAACCTTTGCTGAATGCTTGAACTATGTCTCCACCTTGTTGCGTTTGACTGTAGCCTTTTTCAAAATAGCTGTGATAATACTTCATCGCTTCAATAAATTTAGGTGAATCGAAATTCAAATCATTATTTTTCAAATCTGCTTCATATCCATTCTGCCATGCAAAAATGAATGGTGTTATCTGGTCCTTTTGATCAATATCAAGTCCAAATTGGCCTTCTCCACGGGCTGCTAGCTTAGCCGCCGCGTCCTTTAATTCTTCCCATGTCTGTGGTGCTTTATCATAGCCAGCTTCTTTTAAGATATCTGTACGGTAATATAAAACACGGGTATCCACATACCACGGAATTCCAACAATTTCATCCCCGCGCTTCATTACAGATTGAGAACCTTCAAAGTAATTATCAGGAGCAAATTCCGGGTAATCATCCATATACTTGGATAAATCCTTTAATGCACCAGCTTCAGCAAATTCTGCTACCCATGTAGTACCTAATTGTAGTACATCCGGTCCATTTCCAGAGGCTACAGCAGTTAACAATTTATCATGAGCACTTCCCCACGGTATAGCTTGTACATCTACTGTAAGACCTTCATTTTCTTTTTCAAATTTCTTGGCGAGTTCTTCTAGTTTCTTACCTTCTTCACCCATTGCCCATACTTCAATCGTATTGCTTTCACCCTTTGATCCCTCTTCAGAACAAGCACTTAGTACTGCAAAAGCAACGAAAATCGAAAGCAAAAATAATAACTTAGTTTTTTTCAATCCAAACACCCCTGTTTTTATTTTATAGTAATCTATTGAAACGTTTCGATACTTTGATTATAATCAATACTGTATCCGCTTTCAATAGTTTTTTTGAAATTTTATACTTTTTATTTATTTAATTTCACTTAATGCACTGTTTATACCTATATTACAAGGGAAAATAAAGAAAAAAGAATTTGACCATTATAGCAAAAGACTTTATAATCCCACTATACAATCAATCGAAACGTTTCACTAATTACACGGAGGTTCTAACTATGAATAAAAATTTAGTTTCACTGATGGAAAAAATGACATTGGATGAGAAAATAGGACAACTTATCCAACTAGCCACCCCTTTTTATATGGGGGCAACTGACCGTGGGCAAATTACTGGACCAATGGTTGGTATGGGTATTGACGATAACGTCGTTCTCAACAGCGGTTCTGTACTTGGAGCTTCTGGTGCAAATGAAGTAATTAACATTCAACAACAACACTTAAAGGAAAACCGTTTAGGTATCCCCCTTTTATTTATGTCCGATGTTGTTCATGGGTATAAAACTATTTTTCCCGTTCCATTAGCAATTGGTTGTTCTTGGGACTTAGAACTTGCAGAAAAAAGCGCTGAAATTGCTGCGTATGAAGCAGCAGTTTCCGGTGTCCACGTTACGTTTGCACCAATGGTTGACTTGGTTCGTGATCCGCGGTGGGGGAGAGTGATGGAATCCACGGGAGAAGATTCCTATCTAAATAGTCAATTTGCTAAAGCTCAAGTTCGCGGGTTTCAAGGAACCGATATGACGAAGGACCATAAACGTGTTGCTTCATGTGTGAAACACTTTGCTGCTTATGGAGCTCCAGAGGGAGGCCGTGATTATAATACTGTAAATATGTCAGAACGTGAACTACGTGAAACCTACTTACCAGCATATAAGGCTGCACTTAATGCAGGGAGTGAAATGGTAATGACAGCGTTTAATACAGTTGATGGCATACCTGCAACTGGAAATAAACAACTAATGCGAGACCTGCTTCGCGACGAATGGAATTTTGATGGGGTCATTATTTCAGATTGGGGTGCTGTAAAAGAATTAATTCCACACGGCATTGCAAGTGATGAAAAAGAAGCAGCCTTAAAAGCAATAAAAGCTGGGGTTGATATCGAAATGATGACCGCGTGCTATGTAAAAAATTTAAAAGAACTTATTAATAATGGGGATATTGACGAAGGATTAATTAATGAATCCGTTTTACGCATTTTGCAACTCAAACAAAAGTTGGGATTATTTGACAACCCTTATCGGGGCGCAGACGCTCGACTTGAACAAGAAGTCGTCATGAGTGATGCACATAGACAGGTATCGCGTGAACTAGCAACAAAATCCATTGTGTTGTTAAAAAATGAGGCTATTCTTCCATTACACAAACACCAAAAGTTTGCTTTAATAGGCCCCTTTGCTAGTAGTAATGACATTCTTGGACCCTGGTCTGGGCTGGGATCAAAGGATGATGCCATTACAATGAATGAAGGTTTGAGAACAAAATTAGGTGATTCACACCTTCTTGTTGCCAAAGGCTGTGATGTTGAAACAAGGACTGACTCCCAGCTTAATGAAGCGCTTCTAGCTGCAAAGGATGCTGACGTTATAGTTTTAGCACTTGGTGAAGACTCCGAAATGAGCGGTGAAGCAGGATCCTTGACAGATATTAGGCTACCACAAGTACAACTCGATTTAATAAAAAAATTGAAAGAACTAGGAAAACCAATTGTAACTGTTTTATTTAATGGGCGTCCATTAGATTTGCATGGAGTTATAGAACACTCTGATGCAGTAGTTGAAGCTTGGTATCCAGGTACAGAGGGTGGAGTAGCAATTGCTGACTTACTTTTTGGCGACGTAAATCCATCAGGAAAACTTACAATGTCTTTTCCTGATTCTGTTGGACAAGTACCAGTTTACTATAACCATTTCAACACCGGGCGCCCTAAAGGTGCTCCAGATGCTCAAGAACGGTATATATCACAGTATTTAGACAGCCCAAATGAACCTCTGTTTCCATTTGGTTACGGATTGGGTTATACAACGTACACCTACAACAACATGAGACTCTCAGCAACTGAAATGACCGCTGAAAAACCGATAACATTAACAGTGACCGTTAAAAACACAGGGAGTAAAGCAGGAGTAGAAACGGTACAGTTTTATATTCGTGACCTCGTAGGGGAAGTCGTACGTCCATTAAAAGAACTTAAAGGCTTTAAAAAGGTTCACTTACAACCAAACGAGGAAAAAGAAATATCCTTTACAATCTCAGAAAAACAATTACGCTACCACCATTCAAATTTAGAGTTTTCTAGTGACTCCGGAAAATTTATTGCTTATATTGGACCGAACAGCCGGGATGTACAAGCTATTCCTTTTGAATTATTAAAATAACTGCCGAAGAGGAGAATGAAACAATGCACGAGCCTAAAATAATGATTAACGAAGGAGATTTAAGTTTCACTTTTTTTAAAAGTGGTGATTTGTATGAAATTCGCCATAAAGACACAATGATTAATCAATTATTGTCAAATTCTATTGATGGTGCATTAAATAACCTTTTCTTACGGATTTACAAATCTGACGAAATAAAAGCTTTTCCGTTACTGGGTGTAAAATCTAATAGTACTGTGTATACGAATGGAACTCATGTTATCTGGCGAGGTTCTATATACGGCGTAGATTACCAGATTACATTTAGATTGTCTTCAAAGGGAATTTGGTTCTGGGATGTTACGTTAAATGCTAATAATTTAGATGTAGACATTATCTACGGGCAGGATTTGGGTCTTGCTGATTATGGTGCAGTCAGATCAAACGAAGCCTATATGTCCCAATATATGGACCATAAAGTATTTAAAGATACTTCGAGAGGTCATGTTATATGCACACGACAAAATCAGCCGATGACCGATGGCTTCCCATACATGCAACAAGGTGCACTTACTAAAGCAGTAGGTTATTCTACAGATGGATTTCAATTTTTTGGCTTGTCATATAAGACTACAAACCAACCAGAAGTACTAAGTAAGTCCACCTTAGCAAATGATATCTACCAATATGAATTTGCCTATACTGCATTACAGTCAGAGCGAATCACTTTATCTGGTAGGCATAATGTTGTATTTTATGGTCTTTTTAAAGAGGACCACCAATCTGCCATTACTTCCTTAGAATTTAATGATGAGATATGGAGCGCTTGGGAAGAAGTAAATAAACTAAGTACCAAAACCTGCACGCAGCTGGATAAAACTAGTACTTCTCCTACTGTTGGAGAACCACTTCAAACACTGTCGATGACAAATGAGGAAATCAGTGAATATTTCCCGAAACGTCACCAAGAGGAATATGAGGGCGAGTCCTTACTTTCCTTTTTTACGGATACGTATGAACACGTTATTCTGAAGGAAAAAGAACAACTAGTGGAACGCCCACACGGTCATATTTTAATGAGTGGTCATAATGATAAGTTAAAAGAAGACACAATTACGACCACCTGTTTTATGTACGGGATATTCAATTCCCAACTAACTGTAGGAAATACGTCTATGAACAAAATGTTATCGAACATCCGAAATCCGTTAAATATAATGAAAACATCTGGCCAAAGGATCTATGTAGAAATGGATGGAAAGTTTCAATTACTTACGATGCCCACGATGTTTGAACTAGGATTTAACTATGCACGGTGGTACTACAAAATAAGTGACGATGTCTTAATCATTACAAACTTTACAACGGTCGATACACCTGAAGTGCGACTTCAAGTAAAATCAACTAGCGGCAAAGCCTATAATTACCTAGTTACAACCCAGATAACAATGAATAATAACGAATATGAAAAACCTTTCAAGATGACAAAAGAAGGAAATACATTATCTTTCTTTGCTGATTCTGAAGCTGATAGTTCAACAACATATCCTGACTTATCTTATCGACTTCATGTAACTGGCGCAACAGTTCAGCAAAAAGATGAAAACCTTTTAGTTAAAAACGCCCCCGGTTCATCTTCGCTTATAGTTTTACAACTATATGCTTCAAGTGAGTGGGAAATAGAAATACAAGGTTTACTATATAATGAAATTAGGCCTTGGAAAAAGAAAGACTTCTTAGTAGAAACAGAGAGTTACCGTACTTTTTACCGTGGTGTCATGAATAACTTTAACCTTTCTATCGATAACGCTAAAACACAAGAACTTGAAAAAATGAACGCCACAGCATGGTGGTATACACACAATATGCTTGTTCATTTTTCTGTTCCTCGGGGTTTGGAGCAATATATCGGAGCGGCATGGGGAACACGTGACGTATGCCAGGGGCCTACTGAATATTTTATGGCTACACAAAATTTTGAATCGGTCAAAGAAATTATTGAAAAGGTTTTCTCCCATCAGTACGAGGATATCGGAAACTGGCCACAATGGTTTATGTTTGATAAATATGCAAACATTCAACAAGCTGAGAGTCACGGAGATGTAGTTGTTTGGCCATTGAAAGTAGTTGCTGATTATTTGGAAGCAACAAATGACTATGCAATTTTACAAAAACAAGTTCCCTACACAGAACGAGAAGGATTTGGATACACTGAAAAAACTGAAACTATTTTAGAACATGTTACAAAAGCAATTAATCACATTAAGGATGAATTTATACATGATACATGCTTATCATCCTATGGCGATGGTGATTGGGACGATACACTTCAACCAGCAAATGCCCAATTAAAAGAATTTATGGTTTCAAGCTGGACAGTAGCATTAACATTCCAAGTAATTAATAAACTATCAAAAGTACTAACAGAACCCTATAAACAGGAAGCTAATGAATTAAACGAAATAGCTTTAGGAATTAAACGTGATTATGACCGTTATATCCATCACGAAGAAATTCTACCAGGCTTTGTTTACATGGAGAAACCAGGGAAACCTGAATTTATGCTACACCCAACCGATTCAAAAACCGGAATTAACTATCGACTATTGCCGATGCTTCGAGGTATGATTAGCGAACTCTTAACATTAGAAGAGGCTAAAGAACATTATGATATTATTAAGAAAAAACTTTACTTTCCAGATGGTGTCCGTCTAATGGATCGACCAGCTAACTACACTGGGGGAGTAAGTACGCATTTCAAACGCGCGGAACAAGCTGCAAATTTCGGACGTGAAATTGGTCTACAATACGTACATGCTAATATTCGATTTGTTGAAGCAATGGCTAAAATCGGTTATGAAAATGAAGTGTGGAGAGGATTATCAGTTATCAATCCGATTGGGATTAGAGATATCGTTCCAAACGCAGAAATACGTCAAAGCAATACCTATTTCAGTAGTTCAGATGGGAAATTCAGTACTCGATATGAAGCGCAAGAACACTTTGATAAATTAAGAGATGGAACCGTACATGTGAAAGGTGGATGGCGCATTTATTCAAGCGGCCCTGGAATTTATATGAACCAATTAATCTCCAACACCCTAGGAATACGTCAAGAAAAAGGCAATCTTATTGTTGACCCAGTTTTGCCAGACAAATTGGATGGATTACAGTTTACCTTTATGTTCAATAAACTACCTGTTACATTTGTTTATCATCTAAGCCAGGATAAGAAAAGCTTAGTTGTTAATGGACAAAGTCTGGAAACAGAATTCATAATTAACCCTTATCGTGATGGTGGATTCGTTGTTGGACATGAAATCCTTGAGAAGTTTCTTACAGCCGGTAAAAATAAAATAGAAATCTATTTATAATAAGTGAACCCACACCTCCCCTTTTGAGTTGTGGGTTCATTTTGTTCGGAAGAATATCACTTTCATAAATAATGCCAAGATTGTTAATGTAATAGATATAGCGATTCAATCATAAGGTGTAGTAGAATAAACACTATAAATCTTTTACATACGGAGGCAATTTATGAAAGACGTCATTATATTTTTAGCAGGTATAGTTAACAACATTCATGACAGATTCCTCGATTTGTTCGGACTTCAGATGACCGACAAAGAGCTTCACTTTTGGATTATTGGAGTTATCGGGATCGTAACTTTTTTCTTTGTATACAGTGTTTTTAAGATTGTTGAAAAAATGAAATGGAGCATTACAATTTTAGCATTCATATATACATTGACAGTTATGATCGTACTGGTTTTTGCGATAGAATTACAGCAGGCAATTACAAACCGCGGTAATATGGAATTTGCAGATGCTGTAATGGGACTATGGGGTTTCATCGTGTTCTTCATCATCTATTGTTTTGTAGGTATTACAGTTTTCCTTCTCGTAAAATTAGTAAAGAAAAAAAGAAGATAAAGTGTGGTGCCAGGCACCGACTTACTTAAAGTAAGTAAATCGTTCGCCTGGTGTCATCATATGGAATTTTTGTGTTGGTGAGCTTTGAAATAGGTAGTCTACGAAATAGGCTGGGTTTTCTCTATTGTTTGGGAACATGTCATAATGAACGGGTATAAGCATGTCTGCGTTAACTTTTTTAGAAAAATCAACGGCTTCTCGAAAGCTCATATTTCCTGCGATTCCTCTTGCCGTGCGGAAATAATCTGCTCCATTAATTGGGAGAAATACTATATCAGGAGCAAAGTCAGCTATTTTCTCTACTAAGGCTGTGGTTACAACAGTGTCACCACTGTGAAATATCTTTACACCGTTTACTTCAATACAATAACCAATATACTGGCTGTCTTTACCAACTATTTCATACTGCACGTGAGCTACAGCAATTGGCTCTATTTTAAATCCTTTAATCTGGAAAGCTGTTTCATTTTTTACAGGTATTATTTTATCCTGACTAACGCATATTTGACCTAACATAGACACTGCAGGAGATGGGATAGCAAACTTTGTTTTGTCCGAAACCCTTCCAATTTCATCAAGCGTCGTCAAATCAAGATGATCATCATGAGCATGCGTTACAAGAACCCCATTTATACCAGAAAGATCCTCAGGCTCCATTACAGGAGGAAATGCCCGCTTGAACTCTGTTTCCGGGTCGTTTTTTTCTATAGAATAAGATAGATAAGGATCGATACAAACATAACCATCATTACCTTTACCTTTTAATACAATCCCAGACTGCCCTAAGCTCCAAAATGCAAGAGAATCTTCCGGTACAGATGTAGTTGAAATTTCCTGAGCTATAGATGCACTCGTTCTAGATAATTTTGACAAAATAACCATCCCTTTCGATAAAAAGATGAAACTTCAAAAAACATTTATAACAATGATTTACCTTTACGCTTTCTTCTCATTTATTTTATCCCACTCTGTTTTCTTGTACTTAATGGATTTTAGCATGTCGTTGAGAAAACGTTCATCGTATTCTCTATAACCCTGTTCGTTAGCCCATGCCCTTGTATCATCGTGGTCTGGATGTTTAGGATTGTTGAAGATTTTGAGAAACTCATAATATCCTGACATTCCTCCAACGTCCTCGGGTGGAGCAGTTTCAGCACCATCAATCAACGTAGGGTAACCGTAATGATAGTCTTCTGTAATTCCCTCTAGCTTTACAAGAAACTGCCAGCCATCCCCGAAATCGTAGTTATAGTTAAGTTCACCATACTTTTCGATATAGTTATCAACCTTAATTCCTGTTGGCTTACGAACCGTCTTTCTCAGGTTTGCTAACTGCACCTCTTGATATTTTGAAAACTTGGGATCAACTTCTGACATTTTCTTCTCTATCGCTTTACGGTTTTTCTTAAAATGCTGATGCTCCTGATACGCTTCCTCATTATTGGTAACTCTAATATTTTCTTCCGACAAAGTGAATTCAAAGAGATGCGAAGGCTCATAGGGATAGCCACTTGTAAAATTTGTTACCGTTTGAATAACGTCATGAAGTCTGTTGAAAGTTGCCCCCGCAGGCATAACAATTCTTCTCCAGATTAGAGGGTCCGATCCAGTTAGTTCAATTTCGATCTGATAAGCTTTCATTTTATCATCCCGCTTTCTATTAAATTTCTAGGCTAAATAATAGTTGCTGAGTTAATTTTAGCATACATCCTATTTTTTTTGACGTCATCCCCATCCTCTTACGTCCGGCACCCTGCTTAAAGCAACAAAAAGAAAACATGTAACCCTTTTTACGTTTTACACGTCTATAATAAATAGAAGAGTAATTTAAAACTATAAAAGGTGTGAGTTTATGAAAAAGCGGGGGTTAATCCAAATCCTATTCTGTGGTTTGATAATTGTACTATTATCAGGCTGTGGTTCCTCAGATCAAACGAATAGTCAACAAGGGTCTGACAAAGAAGAAAGTGTAACAGGAGAAGTCGTGCCTTCCTTAATTGATTTAGGTAATGGGATGTTCGAATACAGGGTTAAAAATCAAACTGGAAAAGTAGTTGAGTTCGAGTTCACAAGTGGTCAGCGCTATGACTATGCATTAATAAATAAAGATGGCGAGCAAGTATTCTTATATTCAAGTGTGGCATCGTTCATACAGGCTTTAGGGGAAGAAAAGTTGAAGCCGGGTGAAGAACTGGTTTATGAAATTGATTTATCAAAAGTTAATGTAAAAAGTGGAACGTATATTTTAGAAGCCTGGTTAACCGCTACAAGAGATGAAAAATACAAAGTCAGTACGGATTATATCGTTGAATAACCCTATATCAAAAAATATAACATGGGACCTTTAAAGAGTTGCTGAACACATAAATACAAAAATTGAAACAAACTTAGAAAACCTTGGTTGCACTTATGCAATAAGGGAATTTTTATATTTTCCTTATTGCCAAAACTAGAAAACGGTTGGTGCCAGGCACCAACCGTTTTCTAACCTAACAATAATCCACCGTATAGTAATGCTGCGGCTATTACAAAGGCAGGATGTACTTTCATTCTTTCAATTAATAAGTAACTGCTTACTGTTATTAATCCTGTTTGCCACAAGCCAATTCCTTCATAGGATTCTTTAAAAAAGTTCCATGCCATAACACCCAGTAAGATTGCAATTACAGGCCGTACATATTGTGTTAACCTTTTTACTTTACTGGAATCCTTATACTTGTAAAGAACTCCAACCAATAAAATCATAATAATTAAGGAAGGGGCAACTGCTGCAAAAACAGCTATAATTGCACCAAGAATACCACCTTCATCATAACCTATGTACCCAGCCATTTTAGTTGCAATTGGACCAGGTAACGAATTTGCAAGTGCCAGCATCTCACTGAACTCTTGCACACTCATCCACTCATACTTCACTACTTCATTTTGCACTAAAGGGATGGAGGCTGGTCCACCACCATACCCAAGAATACCTGGGATGAAAAAGGCTAAAAATATATGCCAATACTTCATGATGTTTCCACCCTACCTCTCCCTGACTTTTTCCGATCCTTTGTCGTCTGGTTTCTCCTTATCTTTCCTACCTAATGCAATAACGATTAATAATCCAATTATAATTCCTGGATGCAGATTTAATAGATATAACATAATAAATATGATAACAATCATGATTCCTGTTTGCATCCAGCCCATGCCTTTTACTGCTTTATTAAAGAACTGCCATGTTAAAACCGCTAACATAACCCCAACTACTGGTATAACAGCAGCAGTCATTCCCTGAACCCATGGAAGGTCGTCAATAGAGGATAATGAGGTTAAAAGAACGATCATCAAAACAATAGTAGGTAAAATTGTGGCTATGACAGCGTTTATCATACCAATAAAACCTGAAACACTATGTCCAATATACCCTGCAAGTTTAGTTGCAATTGGACCTGGCAACGTATTCCCTAAAGCCAATAGATCACCAAAATCTTCATCACTCATCCATTTATATTTTTCTACTACCTCTTTATGAATAAGCGGAATAGAACCTGGCCCACCGCCATATCCAAGCATACCTATTCTAAAAAATGCTATAAATAAATTCCATTGTGTTCTCATAAATGATTTTCCTTTTGGTTATTTCTATCGTTTAGTTTTACCATGCAGCAACAGAACCATCCGTTCGGGATTCAGTACCACCTACTAATACACCTGTTTCAGGGTCGCGCCAGATAATTTCACCACGTCCAAAGCTGTTTGGTTCAAGGGCAATTTTAAGATCATGTCCCTTATCTGCCAATTCCTGCGCGATATGATGAGGAAACCTGTTTTCTACTTCGACAGTTTTATCTTTTTGCCACTGCCAGCGTGGTGCATCCAGTGCTGCCTGCGGGTTAAGACCGAAGTCAATTGTGTTCATAATGACCTGGACATGACCCTGTGGTTGCATAAATCCTCCCATTACACCAAAAGGACCAACCGCTTGATGGCCTTTCGTTAAAAATCCAGGAATGATCGTGTGGTAGGTTTTCTTGCCACCTTTTAAAGCATTTACGTGACTCGAGTCCATTGAAAAATTGTGCCCCCGATTTTGAAGGGCAATTCCTGTACCCGGTACAACTAAACCAGATCCAAATCCCATGTAATTACTTTGAATAAATGATACCATATTACCTTCATTGTCAGCTGTAGCCAAATAAACCGTTCCACTTAAAGAAGGTTCTCCTGCTTCAGGTAAAAGAGCTTCATCACTAATAAGATTTCGGCGTAATTCCCCGTATTCATTGCTTAACAATTCATCAGAAGTGACTTTCATCTTGTCTTCTTCCGTAACATGCTCATGCCCATCTGAAAATGCAAGTTTAAGAGCTTCTATTTGCTTGTGATAGGTCTCCACTGACTCTTTTTCTGGAAACTCAAATCCTTTTAAAATATTTAATGCCTGAAGTGCAACAATACCCTGTCCGTTGGGAGGGATTTCCCAGACATCGTAACCACGGTAGTTAACTTTTATTGGTTTTACCCATTCCGCTTTATGTTCGGCAAGATCTTCGGCGGTTAAATAGCCACCATTTTCTTTTGAAAAATCAGCAATCTTCTCCGCCAGTTCACCACGATAAAATGACTCGCCATTCGTTTCAGCGATAGAGCGTAATGTTTCGGCGTGACCTTGTGAAGACCATATCTCCCCAACTTTAGGAGCACGACCTTTAGGTGCAAAAGTCTCAAACCAATGCCTGAAAACATCATCTTGCAAATTTGTTTTAAAACCTTCGTAAGCTTTATTCCAAAACTTACTTAATGTCGGGGATAATGGATACCCTTCTGTCGCATAATGAATTGCAGGCTGCAATACTTCCGTTAATGGAAGCTTTCCAAACCTTTCAGAGAGTTCCGCCCAAGCTCCTGGTGCTCCTGGAACAGTTACTGGTGTAAATCCATACTTAGGAATTTCGTCGTGCCCAGCTTCCTTCACAGCATCAATTGAGATGCTTTTTGGAGAACGGCCACTGGAATTTAAACCATGCAGTTCGCCTTTCACCCACACTAATGCAAAGGCGTCTCCACCAATTCCATTAGAAGTAGGTTCTACTACAGTAAGGCAAGCTGCTGTAGCAATTGCAGCATCTATTGCATTTCCACCCTTTTTCAAAATATCTAATCCTGCCTGTGCTGCGAGCGGCTGAGATGTTGCAACCATACCATTACTAGCATACGTTGCATTTCGGGTAGTTGGATACGGGTGTGATTGAGAGTTAAAAGAATGCATATGAATCCCTCCTGATATAAGTAATAGAATTTATTTAATTTCATCGCAATTTTATTGGCAGCAAGCCCCCACCTACATATTGGGAGGAAATGAAGGTGGGGATAACTACCTCACAAGCTAACAGCCAAATCAACTACCATTCAGTGGGGGGAGAAAGAAACCCCCCACTTAAAATGAAGTTTACCTGTTAAATAAGAAAGTAACTTAAACTTCATGACATGCTACAAAATGGCCATCTTCAATTTCACGCCATTCAGGAACTACTGTCTTACAATGCTCCTGTGCTATTGGACAACGGGTATGGAACGGACAACCTGTTGGGTAGTTGGATGGATTGGGTAACTCGCCTTTAAGCATAACTCGCTCTTTTTTTCTACCTGGAATTGGGCGAGGAATTGCAGATAAAAGCGCTCTTGTATATGGATGAAGTGGGTTTTCATATAATTGTTTTGACGATCCTAGTTCTGCAGTTGCTCCTAGATACATAACCAGGACTCTATCACAAACATGTCTAACCACTCCCAAATCATGTGAAATGAACAAGTAAGTAAGTTGATGTGACTCTTGGATTTTTTTTAAAAGTTTGATGATCTGTGCTTGAACAGAAACATCTAAAGCTGAAACTGCTTCATCACAAACAATTAAAGAAGGGTTTAAAGCTATCGCTCTGGCAATACCAATTCTTTGCCTTTGTCCACCACTAAATTCATGGGGATATCTTTCATAATGTTCTTCTTGCAAACCTACTTCAACTAGTAACTCTCTCACCCGTTTTAGTCTCTCAATTTTTGGTAACGTTGTATGAATAATAAAAGCTTCTTCCAAGGCATCACCAACTTTTTGTCGTGGATTTAGTGAAGCATAAGGATCTTGGAAAATCATTTGCATTTCTTTTTTAAATTTTTTAAGTTTACCTTCAGCTAAACCTCCGATTTCTTCTCCGCGAAATTTAATAGAACCGTCGGTAAGCTCTTCCAATCCCAAAATAGTTCTTCCGAAAGTCGACTTTCCACAACCAGATTCACCCACAACACCTAAAGTTTCACCTTCATAAACATCAATGCTAACGTTCTTTACAGCTTGCACGTTACCAGTAGTTCGTTTTAAAATTCCACTTTTTATCGGAAAATACTTTTTTACATTTTTCACTTCAAGAAGGGGTTGCTGTTTTGTCATGGGTGTTCACCTCCTGTAACCAACATTTTGATTGATGACCTTCTGAGACAAGAAAAGAAGGTGGCTTTTCTATGACACATTTCTCTGTCGCAAATGGACAACGTGTATGAAATCTACATCCTTCAATTTTTTCACTTAAATTTGGTAGCATTCCAGGAATGGATTCAAGTTTATGTGTTTCATCGTCAACATTAGGTACGGAAGCAAGTAAACCTTTCGTGTAAGGGTGTTGCGGATCATTAAATATTTTTTTAACATCCCCTATTTCAACCACTTCACCTGCATACATTACCATTACTCTATCTGCTATTTCAGCTACTACTCCCATATCATGGGTTACAAAAATAACACCCATATCCATTTCTTTTTTTAGGTCATCAAGTAAATCTAGTATCTGCGCCTGAATCGTTACATCAAGTGCTGTTGTTGGCTCATCTGCAATTAATAAAGACGGTTTACAAGCTAAAGCCATTGCAATCATTACGCGTTGACGCATACCACCACTTAATTCATGTGGGAATTGCTTTAACTTTTTAACTGGATCAGGTATTCCTACTTGTTCCAAAAGGTCTACTGCTTTTATATTCGCTTCTTTTTTATTCATATTTCTATGAATCATTAAAGGTTCCCTCAATTGGTAACCTATGGAAAACAAAGGGTTTAGTGCTGTCATCGGTTCTTGGAAAATCATTGACATTTTGTTTCCACGCAATTGTCTCAATTCTTCTTCTTTCTTTTTGGTCAGTTCCTCATTATTAAATAGAATGGATCCTTCTGCAATTGTTCCATTTGAAGGGAGAAGTCCCATTAGAGAAAGAGAAGTGATACTTTTTCCACAGCCTGATTCTCCTACTATACAAAGAGTTTCGCCTTTATTTACTGAAAAAGATATCCCACGAACAGCTGAAAGATTGCCTTCAGCTGTTCGAAATTGGGTTACCAGATTATCCACTTGAAGTAACTGTTCCATTTTTACCCTACTCCCTACTTACATTATAGAGTGACCATGTTCCTGTTGGATCTAAATCTAAGCCTTTCACACTCTTGTCATATGCAGCAGATACGACACCATGATTCATAGGAACCCATACTGCATCTTTAATAGCTAGCATATTTGCTTCATGAAGTTTTTGTAACCGAGCTTCCTGATCAACTAGTGTACGAGATTGATCTACCAATTTATCAAACTCTGGATTGTTATAATTCATACGGTTTGACGAACCAATATTATCTGAATGTAAGTTTGGATATAATAATTCACTACCATCAGCAGTACTATTTGTCCATCCTAAGAAGGTCATTTCAAAATTACCTTGTGCGGTTGTATCTAAGAAAGTCCCCCATTCCATTGATTCAATTGATACATCTAGTCCTACTTCGTTAAGTTGAGATTGTACAATCTCAGCCATCTTCATATAACTACCCGAATTTGATGCTAATAGAGTAATCTTTTGTCCTTTGTATCCATTATCTTTAAGAATCTCTTTTGCTTTTTCTGGATCATACTCGTACCCTGCATCTTTTGCTTCTTCTTTATAACCAAAAACTTTTGGACCAATAATGCTGTCATTTTGAACACCTAAACCGTTTAATTGTTTTACATATGCCTCTGTATTTACTGCATGTGCAATTGCTTTACGGAAATCTTGATCGCTAAACGGTTCCTTATTCATATTAAATCCTAGGTAGTAAACAGGTGTTCCTTCTTTTGTTTGAACTTCTACAGTTTCGATACTTTTAATTCTAGCTAAGTGTTCAGCTGGAATCCCATCTATAAACTGTACTTCACCCGTTTCTAACATAGAAACTGCAGTAGAATACTCTGGAACAACTTTCATTGTTACTTTCTCGAGTGCAGGTTCACCTTGCCAATAGTTTTCATTTTTCTTTAATGTAACGTGGTCACCTTGAACTCTTTCTACAAATTCGAAAGGTCCCGTCCCAACTGGATCACTCATGATGTCTCCATCTTTATCAGCAGTCGGACTAACAATTGATGCATTTTTATGTGATAATGCAGCTAATAATGGTCCATAAGGATATTTAGTTTTTATAACAACCGTATACTCATCTTTAACTTCTACTGATTCAATTGGTTCTAATAACGAAGCACGAGGTGCAGCTCTTTTTGGATCCATGAACTGATCAAATGTATACTTTACCGCTTCTGCATTGAAATCAGTTCCATCCTGGAATTTAATACCTTCTTTAAGCTTGATAACCCATGTATTTTTATCTGGATTCTCATAGGATTTAGCCAAAAGTGGTTCAATTTCCATAGTCTCTCCATTACGTGTAAATAGTGTTTCGTAAATTTGCCCAATCATAGCAGTCGAAACAGAATCATTTGTATCAATTGGTGACAAACCAACAATATCTGATGTTGCAGCATAGGTAATCTCTTGCTTAACATTTTCCCCTTTAGCACTACCATCAGTGCTACTATCACTACTAGGCGAGTCTCCGCTACACCCTGCAACAGCTAACAATAACAAAACCAACATTGAACTAAATAGTACTTTCATTTTACTTATTTTCATTTTCTTTCCTCCTGTGTTAATTATTTAAATCCATGTTAGGATCTAATGCGTCACGCAATCCATCACCAACAACATTAAAAGCAAATACAACTAGCATTATCGCAACTCCCGGAACAATGGTCATATGTGGAGCAGTCCACATAAAGGCCTGTCCAGCAGCTATCATGGCTCCCCACTCAGCTGTAGGTGGTTGAGCACCTAACCCCAAAAAGCTTAATGCTGAGGTAGAAAGAATGGATGTTGCCATTCTCATTGTCGCGAATACAATAATTGGTGCCATGCAATTAGGTAATATATGTTTAATTATAATCCTACTATTACTTGCTCCAAGTGACTTCATCGCTAGTACATATTCTTGCTTCTTTACAGAAAGTACACTTCCTCGGACAATCCTGGCACAACCAGGTATTGACCAGATGCTAATTGCGATTATTACATTTACAATGCTCGTACCTAGCATCGCTATAATTAGCATAGCAAGTAGAATACCAGGAAAGGCGAATAATAAATCCACTATTCGCATAATAATTCCGTCTAATTTCTTATAATAACCAGAAAGAAGACCTAACGTAACCCCACCAGCTAATCCAATAACAACCGATATAAGCCCTACAAGAAGTGATAATCTTGCTCCATAAACCAATCTGGACCACATATCTCGTCCATAGTTATCAGTCCCTAGCCAGTGCCCCTCAGAACCTATACCCAACTCAGATTTCGCTAAATTTTGGTCTACAGGGTCATAGCCTACTAACAGTGGTGCAAAAATTGCCATCAATATCTGTATGGCTATGATAGATAAGCCAAACACTGCTAACTTATTTTTTACTAACCGTCGCATAATTCGAACAAACGGTTTTTCTTTTTTCTTTTGCTTTATTGCTTGGTCAACTACTGCCTCAGAAGACATACTATTTACCTTCTTTCTAATCGTAACTAATCCTTGGATCAATGATTGCATAAACAATGTCAACTATTAAATTTACAAAGACAAACAATCCTGCTACTAAGAGAACAGTTCCTTGTACCATTGGAAAATCTCTCGCTGCAATTGCATCGATCAATAGACGTCCAACACCATTAATTGCAAATACCTGTTCCACAATTATGGTTCCACCTAATAATCCACCAAAGTTCATCCCAATCACTGTGATAACTGGTATCATGGCGTTTCGTAGTGCATGAATCCAAATGACATTTCTATGTTTTACTCCTTTTGCCTTTGCAGTTCTTATATAATCAGCGTTAACTACCTCCAGCATGGTAGATCGGCTCATTCTAGCAATCATTGCAGCCGAAGCAGTACCTAGTGTTATTGCGGGCAAGATAAGATGCTTAAAGCCCTCTATTGTGTAGAAAGGTTCACTAAGTCCTCCTACGGGAAGCCATCTGAGCTCTACACTAAAAAATAAAATTAGCATCGTACCCAACCAGAAGTTTGGTATAGAGATTCCACCAAGCGCAAATGTAGTACTAGATACATCAAACCAGGAGTTCTGTTTAATAGCAGAAATAATTCCGGCAGTAACACCAATAATTACCGCAACGATCATACTAGCGATTGCAAGATTTAATGTATTAGGAAATCTTGTAATAATTGCTTCTGTTACTGATTGGTTTGTCTGGAAAGAATAGCCAAGATTCCCTTGGAATACACCCATCATGTAATCAAAATATTGAACTAAAACTGGTCTATTCAGTCCCAAATCTGCTCGAATAGCTTCTAAATCTGACTGACTTGCTGTTGGTCCTCCAATGATGGTGGCTGGGTCGCCTGGGGCAATATGCATGCTCATAAATACAAGAAATGAGATACCCAGTAATAATAATACCAACTGGAACAACCTTCTAACTATTAATCCAATCACTTTATCCCTCCTTCAATTCACTATATTAAAAGTTTTCAAACTGTTTGTTAAATTACTAATATGTTACATAATTTAAAATTGAAAGTCAATAGATTTTTCTACAAAAGTAAGATAAAAGTGTTAAACCACTTACATAAATGTGGAATTTTTATGTAAGTGGTTTCTTTTTGTCTAACTATTACTAATAGTTTATAAATTATTTTGTCAGTATTCTTATTTTTGTGATAGTATAAAAGTAATCAAAATTATGTAATTTTTTAGGGGAAATTAGCTATGAAATATGATGAAGTTGATAGAAAGATAATTGAAGAACTAGTTAAAGACGGAAGGTTATCCTATGTTGAATTAGGGGAAAAAGTGGGTTTTTCACGTGTGGCCGTTAAGGATAGAATTGAAAATTTAAAGGAAACTGGAGTAATTGAAAACTTTACAGTGGTTGTAAACTCTGAGAAATTCGGTAAAAATGTGTCAGCATTTTTCGAAGTAGATGTAGAACCAAAACAACTACAGGAAGTGGCCCAAAACCTTGCTGACAATCCAAGTGTCGCAAGTGTCTATCAAATGACTGGCCCAAGTACATTACATATGCATGTTCTTGTAGAAGACTTCAAAATGTTAGAAGTGTTCATTAACAACGAACTATATGCTGTGGAAGGAATAACTAGAGTAGAAAGCTCTATATTATTGAAAAGATTTAAAAGTCGAACAGGTTATAAGTTATAGTGAATTCACCCTGTGCATCGACCTCACTAGTCAAATTCCACTTGGTCGCTAGAAGAAATACCTGTTTGACTTAAACAAAGTTGGGTAAAAAGCGAGCCAGCAAATTAGATGAAAATCAAATTTGCTGGCTTTTATAGTTAACTATTACTTTAATGAACTGGATTGGTATTAATTAATAGGATTTTGCCGTGATCTAATTTCTCTTCCAACTCATTCGCTTCATCTTGAGGGAATCCGAGCTCTTTAAATTTAACACGCAGCTCGTCTCCTTTTTTACGAAACATATTTCCCACCGATTCAGTGATTCCTTCTTCTTTCATACCAACTTTGTTAGCATCTACCTTATCTGCAACTCGATCAGTCCGGTCGGAGTCATGAGAGACCACATATAAATCGCGTGTAGAAACACCTCGTTCAGACAGCATATTTACCTCGTCCATTAATTGCGTATCATCCTGAAATTCTTTCACTATTGGTTTCACTATAATCTCCTCCTTAAGAATAATTTTATTAAGATGAAGAGTTTGAACACTTGCATCTTAGTAGTAATTTTCCCATTCGAGTCGATTAATAAACCATCTCATTCAGTTAGATAACTCGGCTTATCGCCAAGCCTTAATGGCGAAAGCCCTAGTTCCACTTATGGAGTAAGAAAGGATTTATACTTTCTTACCTGCCAAAAGAAACACATTTCTATTCATTCAGTCCCCAGGCAATCTCATCTAGCCCAGCCTGTTTTAGCAGTTGGTTGGTTTTGGAAAAAGGCTTGCTTCCAAAGAAACCCCGATGTGCAGATAATGGACTTGGGTGTGGGGCATGAATCAAATAATGTTTATCGGTATCAATAAGATTTTGTTTCTTTTGTGCGGCGCGTCCCCACAAAATATAAATAACTGGTGTACTTTTTTCATTCAAAGACGAAATCACTTTGTCCGTGAAATTTTCCCACCCCATTCCTCGGTGTGAGTTGGCTTCTCCCGCTCGGACGGTTAACACAGTATTCAACAGTAACACACCCTGCTTCGCCCAATTGGCCAAATATCCGTCCTTAGGCATGTCACTTCCAATATCAGCTTGCATTTCTTTAAAAATATTTCTTAAGGACGGCGGAATAGTAACATCAGGTTTCACTGAAAAGCTCAAACCATGCGCCTGATCCGGTCCATGATAAGGATCCTGACCAAGAATAACAACCTTCACCTGATGAAAAGCTGTGTAATGAAGTGCATTAAAAATATCATCCATCTGAGGATACACAGTACGGGTACTATATTCCTCTTTCAAGAATTCAAGCAATTCCATGTAATACGGTTTTGTGAATTCCTCGTTCAATAACTTTTTCCAATCATTATCCAGAATTTTGATTGACATTCCGCACTCCCTTTCGTAAAAACCGATCACAAAATAGGAGTAAACAAAAGTTTGCTCCTATTCAGAAGTATTCATCACTGATTAGAATTTTTTCTTATCAATTTCTATTTTAGTCTAATACTTTATGCTATTTTATACCATAATCTATTAAACATACTTTAAACTTCCATTTCTAACTCTTCTACTCTTCCCTCAAAATATTTAACATCTTTTTTTGCATTATAACGTTCAGCTTTTTCAACTTTCACTGCAACACTATATTGAGGGATTCCAGAAGGACCATCGTAAATACCTTTTGGAATCAAGAAATTTCCTTCTGGGAAATGAAGACCGACATTTCCCTTTGCAATTTCCGCAAAATTAGCTTTTCCCTGGAAGGTACCGTGTTGGTTATAAACTACAACTGGTTCTCCGTTTGTGATATTTAATTCCTTGGCATCCTTCTCACTCATTAATACATCGTAACGACCAGCGCCGTTAAGTGGATCTGTTTTTTTGTAAACCATAGAGTTGAACTGTTTTCCACGACGAGTTGTAATGTAGAATGTTCCTTCTGGCTTATTAAGGCTAGGAATATCAACTGAAATCAAGTTTCCTTTCCCATCAGGAGTTGGACAAACTCCACCTTCGCACAACCATGCACCACCCCATTGGAAAACATCACCTTGATTTTCCATATATTGAACTCCATCGTAATCTTTATTTGCCAATGCAATCTCATTTCTTATAGCTTGACCGTCTTTAAAATCTACTAGATGTGCTGTTTCTGGTTTTACCCTTTTAGCAAGATCGATGTAGATTTTCCATTCTGTGCGTGCTTCTTCAACCACCTGTTTATTACCTTTTATTTCAGGAGAGAAATAAACCATGCGTTCTGTCGATGTAGATGTACCTCCACCTTCTTGTTCATAACGAGTTTTTGCTGGAAGAACAATAACTGCTTCTTTTGCATCAACTAGTGTTGAAGTATTAAAAATAATATCTTGGTGAACCCGAATTTCTAATTCAGACAACGCTTTTTCAATAAATTCTGGGTTTGGCATTGTTTCTAAGAAATTTCCACCACTCATATAATATAATTTTAGCTTTCTATCATTATCATTGGGTAGCACAACATTCTCAAGAGAAACTCCAACAATATCACCCTGCCACTTTGGCAGTTCAAAATTCCATATGTCTTCTATTCTATTAACATTTTCCTTGTCCCAGCCTCCACCAGGAAGAACAAATGGATCTGCTCCCATTTCACCAGATCCTTGAACACTAGAGTGACCACGGAAAGGCATCAAACCAGCATGTTCGCGCCCTATGTGCCCACGGAGTAGTGCAAGGTTAGCAACTTGCGAAATGTTGTCAGTTGCAAACGAGTGCATAGTTAAACCTAATGCCCAAGCATATACCGCATTTTTGCTATTAGCTAACAACTCAGACAACTCAGCTATTCTTTCTTTTTCTACTCCTGAGGATTTCACAATTTCTTCCCAAGTTTGTTCTTCGACTTTAGCTTTAAGCTCCTCATAATCATTAACATGCTCTTGCACAAATTGATGATTAATTGCCGAACCAACTGCCTCTTCTTCCATTTCAAACCAATGTTTCATGATCCCGTGCATTAAGGCTATATCTCCACCAATGTTTACTTGATAAAAATCATCTGCAATTTTGGTACCGAACAATGCAGATTCAGCATTTGAAGGAACCCAGTACTTATCCATCGCCGGCTCTCTATATGGGTTAATAACAATAATCTTTGTTCCTTTTTTCTTAGCTGCTAGCATGTATTTAGTTGATACAGGTGAACTGTTTGAAGCAACAGAACCCCAAAACAATAGCACATCAGTGCCGATCCAATCCTGATAGTTTGAACTACTCGCTCCAATACCTACTGAACGTTTAAGGGCTGTTTTTGAAGGTGAATGGCAGATACGAGAAGCATTGTCAACATGATTTGTTCCAAGGAATCGAGAGACCTTTCCAGCAACATAGTAAGATTCATTGGTAATCCCTCTCGAAGTCAAATAAAACCCATATTGTTTCGGGTCAAGCTTTTTCATCTTTTCAGCAATCATATCCATCGCTTCATCCCAATCAAGACGTGAAAACTTTCTCTCCCCTTTTCTCCGAATCAGTGGGTATGGGATTCGGCCTAACTGACGCAGTTCTGCGCTACTATATTTCTTTAGTTCATCAATATCTGCATGAACCAACTCTTCATCCATTGCTGGCATTGTACTAAGACGCAATACATTCAAACGAGTTGTACATATATGAGGACCTTTTAGTGTTTGGTCTTTAAGACCTGAAACTCCTAGTGCACATCCGTCACAAACACCTTTTGTAAGAATATTTTTAGCGTAATTTAAATTATCCTTATTTTCCCACATAATTTTCATCGTGTCTCTTATGTGTTTGGGTTTTACCTTTCCTAAACCAAATGGAACTGGACTCACCCAATGTTTAGGTGCAGGTACTTTAGATATTTTAATAGGTCCTTGGTGTTTTGTTTCTCCCATATTTTACTCACTCCTTATAAAATTAACTACTTTATGCGCAAACTAAGAACAAAAGCGCAAGCATCCGTTTAGAAGAGGGCTGACTTAGACTGCACGTGTTCTGTATCATCGTCTGCATAACCTGACTCCTGGAAGCCACCGTATGACCTGTGCCCACGCAACGTTGGTAGTTAGATGTTGCCACCCAAATTGGTACCTTAATTATGCACATCCTATGAAATTTCAAAGAAAAAACCACCGCAAATTCCACAAGGAAAATAATACGGTGGTTAAGTCTTAAGCAGGGTCGCTACTAAGTGCCAAACCTTATTGACGATATTTTTCTTCTATATTTTCATCAAATATGAAGATAGACATTCCGAAGTCGCGGTCAATATCAATATCAACAAACAAATCTACATATTTACAACCTAAGTAATCTTCCATTTCTACAGGAGGGTTTTTTCTGTACATTTCTTTCACCATTTCTGTTCGTGCAGCTCGAAGCACTTGCTTTCCTTCATTTGCGCCTGCGATGAACCTTTCTACTGGCGATAGATTACCCTCCATCTCGCAAATAGCCCAGTTCTTACAAAATGTTGTTGTAATTTTGCTAGGACCTTTACCCATATGTTTTTTTCTAAAAGAGCGAACAAGGTTACTGAATTCTGCCTCATACTTATTCACGGGTGTCCTCCTACCTAAAACAATAACTAGCCTACACTTTCTCCAAACTCTATTAGTTGGTTTAAAGACTATATATTAGCTTGCTAAACTTTTAGCCTCTTCAGTACTAAGTAACTGTAATTTTTTGATGTCTTTGCGAATAAAAAAAGTAATGATTAAAGCAATAATAAATAATCCTGCAAAAAACGTCAAGCTTGTAGAATAACTCCCTGTTGTATCCTTCATCCATGCGGCAAACATCGGTCCTGCTAAACCGGCAGCTGCCCATGCAGTTAAAATGTACCCATGAATTGCACCAAGCTGCTTTGTCCCAAATAAATCCCCGATGTATGCTGGGATTGCAGCGAACCCTCCGCCATAACACGTATAAACAATTGCAAGCATCACTTGGAAAAGTATTACTGATGTTGTAAATGGTAATACCGCAAATATTACGATTTGTATAGCAAAAAACGTCGTATAAGTATTTGTTCTTCCTATATAGTCGGAAATAGAAGCCCAACCGATTCTACCTAAACCATTAAATAATCCAAGTACACCGACAAGCGCTGCAGCTTCTGTAGCAGTAAGACCAATACTCTCTTGCGCAAGCGGCTTTGCAGCAGACAGAATTGCAATACCACACGTAACATTGATAAATAACATTACCCATAAATAATAAAACCTTGATGTTTTTATTGCTTCGTTAGCTTTGAGTTGTGATAGATCTTGTTTTAACATGGATTTTCCGTTTTCTACTTTTTCTTGAAATCCTGCTGGAGACCAATCTGCCGGCGGTTTTTCCAAATACAAGGATGAGGCTACCATAACAACAAAATAAGCAACTCCCAAAATATAAAATGTTTCAGCTGTACCAACTGATTGAATTAGTGAATTCATAATTGGACTACTTATCGCTGCAGCAAAACCAAATCCCATTATTGCTAAACCAGTTGCTAATCCCCTGCGATCGGGGAACCATTTTACTAGAGTAGAAACCGGAGCAATGTAACCAACTCCTAATCCAATCCCTCCGAGTACACCATAAAAGATGTATAATAATGGTAAAGAACTCATATTTACAGCAAACCCAGATCCGAATATTCCTACTCCAAAAAATGCAGCAGCTAGAAGTCCTGCTTTTCTTGGGCCGTACTTTTCAACAAAATGCCCTAGAAATGCTGCAGATAAACCTAAGAATAAAATTGCTATACTAAATGTCAATTGTACTTGTTTAGCTGACCAACCAAACTGTTCAATTAATGGGTTGGTAAAGTTACTCCAGGCATAAACAGAGCCTATTGAAATATGTATCCCTACAGCCGAAGCTGCAATTAACCATCTGTTTTTTACTTTTTGCATCTTTTCCTCATCCTTTTTTTGTGTTTTTTCAAAACAAAAACCGTTAATCTCCAAATAGAATACATAACTAATGTACTCATATATGGAAGATTAACGGTTAGTAAATAGCAGGATTCGCTACTACCTGAGCCAACAGTTAATTTTCATGCATAAGTTAAGTTGTTTGTAGTAAATTTAACCGATGACAGGAGCGCTATCTCGCATCAAATTTATTACAATTTTGTGACCATTTTTAAAATCATAACACGAAAGCGCTTTAATTATCAATAGGTTTTATACTATTGATATAAAAATTCAGCTCGAGTCTTGCACTTGTGTTATAAAATAGATTGTGTTTAGATGATAATTAAACTAATATACAATTTGAATAAGGTGAAAAAATATGGTTCAAAATATAAGCCAAAAACGACCTATCACAAAATACTTGAATGGGAACTTAGAAGTAATGGACGATGAAATTGTGACAGAATACCCTATTACAATTCACGTCAATGGTGAGGAATTTGCTACGATGGTTTGTACTCCTTCTCACCTAGATGAATTAGTTATAGGCTTTCTAGCATCTGAAGGAGTTATCTTTTTTAAAGATGACATTAAAGATATACAGATTGATGAAGCGCTTGGTTTTGCATACGTTACGTTGAAATCAAAGATTGAAATAAATCAACAGGATTATTCCAAACGATTTATTGGCTCCTGTTGTGGGAAAAGTAGACAATTTTATTTTCAAAGCGATGTACGCATTGCCAAAACTTCAATGTCTAAAACAACAATTAAAGCAGAAGAATGTGTTGATCTAATGCACATGATGCAGGGAAATAGTGTCATGTTTAAAAATACCGGCGGTGTCCATAACGCAGCTCTCTGTACCCCAACTGAAACCTTAGTCGATCGGACAGACATTGGTAGACATAATGCACTTGACAAATTATACGGCTATAGTATCTTAAACAAAATACGTGTTCGAGATAAAATCATTGTCTTCAGTGGGAGGATCTCATCGGAAGTGCTTACAAAAGCAGCAAAAATTGGTGTAGGTATTGTTCTTTCTAAATCCGCTCCAACCGACCTTGCTATCAAGCTTGCAGATGACCTAAACATTACTACCGTCGGATTCATTCGCGGACAGTCGTTTAACGTATACTCACACGCTGAAAGAATAACGATTAGCTAATCACAATATTTCCTTCCGATAAAGGGAGGAAACAAAAAGTTGAAAATATCCGGTTATCTCGCAAAGACCGTTTTTTCGATAAGCGTGGAAATAATTCCGCGTAAAGAGAAAAAGTAACTCAACATGCTGAGTTACTTTTTCTCTTTACCTATAACCTGATTATCTAACTCTTTGGTAATAGCCGTATACTGCCATTTTTAAAAGCTTTAAGGAAACCTAGCATTTTGGACAATCAGATTACTGAACTTGACGTAAGTCTTTATGGCTGGCCTCCAAGTGGTGAATTCAATACCCAAGAAATTCCAGCTACTATTCTTGAGGCTCAGGCAGATAGTTATAATCAATTGTTCGAGTTATACGGGGAATTGGATGACTAAATTAGTAACGTAACTTTCTGGGTATTGCTGACAACCATACATGGCTAGATACCCGAACAGCAGATTACAGCGACAATGGACTGGGGAAAGACGCACCATTCATATTTGATGAAAATTACAATGTAAAACCAGCATACTGGTCAATCATGGATTAGTTCGGTGTACTGGCACCACCCGATTAATCCCAAACACCCAAATCAATAATTATTTTTGGTGTTTGGCATTTTTTAATTGTGTATAGGTACGCTTTTTTATAAACCTTCTTCCTCTGCTTCTGACTTCTGATGCGTAAGTCTTCTTGTTTCTCCAACACCAAAAAAAGGATAATTTCAAACTCTTGTTACCAAAGTGCTATTAAAATTGTCCCACCCCAACCAATATACTTCTATTACACAGCGCAATTGTGGTAAAATAAGAGTTGTACAACTTGAATGGGGGAAAATAGATGAAGCGAATATTTCTGTTTATCTTAACAAATATTTTAGTAATGACGACAATAGTAATCGTCTGGTCACTAATTACAAAATACACAGGTATTAGCGGTACTTTTGAAAATAATGGTCCTGGTTTAGGAATTAACTATGGTTCACTTATGGTATTCAGCATATTAATTGGTTTTATCGGCTCATTCTTCTCACTGGCAATATCACGTTGGATTGCCAAGAAGATGATGAAGGTCAAAGTGCTCGATCCCGATGGTCAATTATCTGGACATGAACGTGCCATTGTTGAGAAGGTTCACCGCCTATCCCGCGCTGCTGGATTAATGCATATGCCAGAGGTTGGAATTTACAACTCTGCGGAAGTTAACGCATTTGCAACTGGTCCTTCAAAGAAAAGATCCCTTGTCGCAGTTTCAGCAGGATTACTGAATAATTTGGACGATGATGCTGTTGAAGGTGTTATTGCCCATGAGGTCGCTCACGTAGCGAATGGCGATATGGTCACTATGACGTTGCTGCAGGGTGTAGTCAACACTTTTGTTGTCTTCTTCTCAAGAATCGCAGCAATTATCGTGTCACGATTTGTCCGCGAAGAGATGGAAATGATTGTTCGCTTTGCGGCAATTATAATTTTCCAGATCCTATTTTCAATTCTTGGAAGTATTGTCGTCAGTGCATACTCACGTCACCGGGAGTATCATGCAGACCGTGGTGGCGCAGACCTAGCCGGTCGCGATAAAATGGCGCATGCTTTACGTTCTTTAAAAAATCACGTAGCCAAAGCTAGAGTCAATGATCGTACCGACGACTCAGCAATCCAAACAATGAAAATTAATGGAAAAGGCAACATGATGTCACTCTTTTCATCTCACCCAGATTTAGATGAAAGAATTAAGCGTTTAGAACAACGGTAAGTTGACCTGTGTGTAAGTGGGGTTTAACTTCAAACGTAAAACAGCTCATCTTAATAAGATGAGCTGTTTTTTTCCATATAGATTAAAGAAGGGATTTTTTAAAAAGTTATTGATATTTATTTACTATTTCCTGAAGCTTTAGTGCCAAGCCTATTTTACCTTCTATTTTCAATTGCCCTTTCATAAAGGCCATTGTTGTATTAAGATCATCATTTAAGAGCTTGGAGAAATTTTCGTCTGAAAGATTAAGTATTACTTCTGCTTCCCGAGAACTACCTTCCACAACTCTAACTTGACTATCGGCTACTACGATTTGTACTGGACCACTCTCATCAAGGTTGACCTGATATATGCGGTTTTTTTCATCCTTAATAAATATTGGATCAGCGTTCATTTTATCAACTAATGTCATCAATTCTGCTTTAACTGTCATGTTTAACCTCTTCTTTCTTCAGAGAAATTAACTACACTATTACTTATTCAAGATATATGTTGGTAAATCCTGCAAAAAGCCATATCCTTCATTTGTTATGTCCAAATATCCTTTACCCCTTGCACCATGAATTGGTTCATCTTACATGCTAAAATATAGGGAGGAATTCTCACGGAAGGCTGGTTAACAAATGAAAAAGCAACATGATTTTACACAAGGCAATATACTGAAGCAATTAATCCTTTTTTCTGGACCAATTATGCTCACCAATCTATTACAAACATCCTATCAATTTGCTGACAGCTTGTGGGTCGGGAACCTGCTTGGTGGAAATGCATTAGGTGCTGTTGCAGTTTCAAGCACAATTATTTTCACCGTACTTTCTTTTGTTATCGGCTTAAACAACGCTGCACTCACCATTTTGTCACAACAAAAAGGGCGGGATAATGAAGAAGGATTGAAAAATTACCTGAACGCTTTTGTCGTAATCCTTACAGTTCTCTCCGTAACACTGGGTGCTTTGGGATTCATTTTTGCTGAGCAATTTTTACAGCTCCTGGGCACCCCCGAGAATATGATGACTTCGGCCAAAGCTTATTTACAGATTAACTTCCTCGGCATGTTATTTTTATTTGGATACAACTTTATTAGTACCGTGCTCAGATCTCTTGGCAACAGCAAGACACCGCTGCGTTTTGTAATGATTGCAGTGGCATTAAATATTGTACTTGATCCACTTTTTATAGCCGGTTTTAATTTAGGGGTAGAGGGAGCAGCATATGCTACTGTCATCTCCCAGGGAATAGCCTTTCTCTATGGAATCATATTCGTTCTTTATCGCAAGCTTGCACCATTCAGCATTCCGACACTTCCGACTAAGCAGGAAGTCGGGTTAATCCTGAACCTTGGAATTCCATCAGGATTGCAAATGGCTGTTATTGCAGCTGGTGTGGCAGCGATTATGAGTGTTGTCACAGGCTTTGGTGATGACGTTGTTGCTGGATTTAGTGCTGCGCAACGGCTGGATAGTCTTGTGATGCTGCCGGCACTTGCCCTTGGAACTGCGGTGAGTAGTATGGCAGGACAAAACATCGGTGTCAGCGAGTGGGCCAGAGTTAAAAAAATTGCAAAGTATGGTGTGTTGTATAATTTTTCGATCATGTTAATAATTGGAATCATTGTCGTTTTCTTTGCGGAACATGGTGTTAGACTGTTCATCCAGGAAGAAGAAGCAGTACAATTTGGAACACAATATCTGCAGATTATCGCGTTATGTTACCCATTTTTAGGAATTAATTTTATCCTGAACGGAGTCGTACGTGCAGCTGGAGCAATGTACCAAATTCTTGTGTTAAACATCATTTCCTTTTGGATTTTACGGTATCCACTAACAGCACTTTTCGCTCATCTTTTTGGTGACACTGGAATTGCCATTGGTATGGGTAGCAGTTTTCTAGTAAGCAGCCTTGTTGCCTTCCTTTATTATCGTTACGGGAAATGGCGGAAGAAAGAATTGTTTAGGACGTAATGATTGGTGGAACTTTTGATTCACCAGCCTTGTTTGGATGGTTTTCGAGCACTAACCTACCGAAATCGAGCACCAAATTGGTTTTTCGAGCACCGCCCCTAGGGAATCGAGCACCAATCTCGTGGCGCGCGATTTCTAACGGTTGGTGCTCGATTTTTCGATTCAGCGCTCGATTTCGGCTCGGTGGCGCTCGGTTTCAGCCAATCGCCGCTCTATTCACGATTCACGCACCACCGCTAACCCAACCCCCACACCACACCGTTTTGCAATTTCACAATAGGGGTATGATACACATAGTTAATTTTTCTGGAGGAAACTCACATGACTACAACGATTATCATTATTTTACTATCTATTGGCTATATTATTTTTACTATCGACAAAAAACAAAATAACTTTCCAGTTCCATTTATCCTGCTGCTAACCGGGATCGGGTTGTCGTTTATTCCATACTTTTCTGGTGTTCATGTAACAGAACACATTATCTACAACATATTTCTTCCAGGTCTTTTGTTTACCTCTGCATACCAGTTTTCTGCCAAAGCGCTTAGGAAAAATGCAAGGGTCATTGCTACGCTCAGCACAATTGGTTTAATTGCAACTGCCGTACTGCTTGGAATGGTTACGTACCTTATCGGCGGGGCCTATCTGAACATATCACTGGTTGGAGCATTGCTGATAGCCTCAATTCTCACACCAACAGACCCTGTTTCTGTTGTATCAATTTTAAAGCAATCGACAGACGATGCAAGTACTGCAGATGTGGTTGAAGGTGAGTCAATGATTAACGACGGAACCAGTGTAGTTTTATTCAGTGTCCTCTCTGGTATGTACGTTAATGGCACGGCGTTTGAACTTTCGAAGTTTTTAGGAGACTTTTTTTATGTATCAATTGGTGGTATTGTACTAGGAATTATTATAGGGTGGCTCTTCAGTAAATTGGTTCACATTACACATCATAAAGATTATCAGGTAATGCTCAGTATCATCATAGCCTATGGTGGTTTTCACCTGGCAGAACATTTCGGGTTTTCAGGAGTATTGGCCACTGTCACCTCGGGAATAATGCTATCGTGGGAATTTAACCATACGAATAAAGAAGACCATTATCGTGAAGCATTGGCTGGCTTTTGGAATGTTGTGGAACCTACATTGCTAACGCTTGTATTTTTATTAATTGGTATTGAAGCCACCGAATATTTAACTCACGGACATTGGGTTATGGCCTCAATCGTCTTTCTTGCATCTATTATCATTCGGTTTATCATTGTAAGTGGAACCATGCAATTATTCAGAGGTTGGCGACATATTGTGGATTGGAAAAAAGCACTTCTCATTTCCTGGTCAGGAATACGTGGGACAATGTCAGTCTTCCTGTTGTTAAGTCTTAGCACCATGGCATCAAGAAGCACCGGAGACAAACTACTGTCACTGGCATTTTCAGTTGTAGTTCTATCATTGGTGATCCAAAGTATCGGCATTTATCCACTTTCAAAATGGTTGGCAAGTGCAGAACAAAAGCGCAAGCACCCTGGGTAGAGACGTACGGACTGGACTGAGCCGTAGGAGATAAAGGAAACTCGGCGACCAAAGGAAGCCTATGTTGACTTATCGTACGAAGGCGAAGGAAGTCTCGCTAGTCTCTGGGGGCTGGAGCTGGACGTGGCTGTTACTGTATGCAAGCTTAACAAAGCAAAATTTTTATATTTTCTTAGTGCACGAGGAAAGAATGATTAAAACATCCTCCTGCTAACAGGCATCACATACTGAAGACTGTTATAATCCAGTCTATAACTTGCACTTATTATAATTTCTTTACTCCCAAAAAAGGAGCTTAAAACAGTGATTGAAGTTTACACAGATGGAGCAACAAAAGGCAATCCTGGAATCAGTGGTGCAGGCATTTATATAAAAGCAGATGGAAAACGATATGAACATTCATTTCCTTTAGAGGAGATGTCAAACCACGAAGCTGAATTTCACGCAGTCATCAAAGCATTGGAAATTTGTACTGAGCAGTTTCCAGGAGAAATACTCTCATTCCGGTCTGATTCGAAGCTCGTAGTGGATGTGATTGAAAAAGACCTCACGAAGAATCAAACCTTTCTCCCATTACTTATAAAAATACGAGAAAAGTCAAGTCATTTTCCATATTTTTTCATCAAATGGATACCTGAAAAAAGCAATAACCATGCAGATAAACTAGCAAGGAAAGCAATTTTAGAAAGATAGTGTAAAACAAGACATAGGACAAGGATTCCTTATCCTTGTCCTATGTCTTATTTCTGAAACTTACCGTAGTGAACGATTTCTTCTCTCGGAATATGCTTTTTAGGCTTTAGTGTTTCATTTGGACACCCTAATCCTAAAATGGTACCGGCACGATGATCGTCAGGTATTTCGAGTAGTTTCCTCACGTGGCTTTCCCGATTAATTGATTCCTGTTCATCCTCTGAATTACCCTTACAGATTAACGTGGTCACGCCATTTATGGACAGGTTTCCAGTCAAGTATTTCTTTTGCTTTTTTATTACTTAACAATGTCTCATAACCTGTTAAAGGCTCACGAAAATCTGTAACACCAGGAAAGCTTGCTGCCATAAGATCTTTACTCTTTATGTCCATACTGGAGTCATCTGCTGCAACATTTAGTGCAACAACACCCAGATTATCCTTTTCAATAGATAAACGATACGCAGATGCAGCATCTCTAGCATCAATATAACTCCATACAATAGTCTTTCTAAGCTCTGGTTTGTGAATAAAATCTGGGAAATCCTTGTACATATGTGGGGCAATAACATTTCCAATTCTCAAAGAAACCACTTGCATACCCGAACGATTGTGAATCATTTCAGCAGTTTGTTCATTTACTATTTTAGAAAGTCCATAACTATCTTCTGGTAAACGAGGGTGTTCCTCATCAATTGGTACATATTGAGGCTCTAAATTGCTTTTCGCAAAAACAATTCCATATGACGACTCACTTGATGTAATAACTGCCTTTTTGATACCGAGATTTGAAGCCGCTTCCAAAATGTTATATGTTGTCATTGTATTGTTTCGGAATGTTACGTCAGCTGGAAACATATATGCTCTTGGAATAGCGGCCAAATGTACCACTGCATCTGCACCTGCCAATACATCATACGCCTCACCCAGGTTCGTTAAATCTGCAGTAATTGTTTCACAAAGGGGATTTTTCGGCAATTGCTGATCTACATTCAACACCTCATAACCATGTTGCAAAAATTCTTCAATAACAGAAGGACCTAACAATCCACTTCCACCTGTAATAACTACCTTAGTCATTTATTTCCACCTCTTCTGATTTGTCTACGTTATATTATTTATTATACAGTTTGCAACTGGGATATTAAAACGATTGACATTCGAGTAGGTCCACCACAACTGCAGTAATTTTGATAATTCAACTACCTACACGTATAATTAATGGAAAAAAGAGGTCTGCTAATTATGTGCTTAATCAATTTCCAGCTTAACAATCATCCTAAATATAAATTAATTGTTGCAGCTAATCGCGATGAATTTTACAATCGTCCAACCGCTACTGCACAGTTTTGGAAAGATAACCCAAAAATCCTTGCGGGACGCGATTTACTTCAAATGGGAACCTGGCTTGGCATAACAAAACAAGGACGTTTTGCAGCATTAACTAATTTTCGTGACCCTGCAGAAAAAACGACTGGCAAGGTCTCACGCGGAGATATTGTTAAAAGTTATTTAGAGGAAGATGATACTCCTGTAGATTTCCTTGAGAAGTTAAAAAGAAACAAGGATAAATATGCCGGCTTCAATGTACTTGTTGGAAATTTCGAGAAACTTTTCTACTATAGCAATAACCAGAATGAAATTATGGAAATAAAGGCAGGCACTCACGGGCTAAGCAACCATTTCCTTAACACACCATGGCCAAAGGTGGAGAAGGGAAAGAAAATGCTCCGAGAATACGTGAATGGTCAGAATGAGGTCCAACCAGAGAAATTATTTAACATTATTTCCGATACTGAAACTGCCTCTGATGATCGATTACCACAGACCGGTATAGATTTGGAACTAGAACGGAAACTATCCTCCCAATTTATCACATCACCCAATTACGGGACCCGCTCCTCCACTGTCTTGTTAGTTGATCAGGATAATCAGGTAACCTTTGTAGAGCGGACATATGAAGGTGGGAAGTTTTTGAAAGATAGTCGGTTTGAATTTCGGGTGGGGTAAGAGAGGTTAAAAGGTTTATATTACTATTTGTTGAGAGTTCATTTAAATCTAGAAATCGAGAGTCGTAAAAAAAATCCTACTTTTGTTATGTCTTAGATAGATACCAAAAAAAACTGCCATCACGCCAAGTTCTCAGCGTGACAGCAGTTTTCTTTCATTTGTTATCTAATTAATGTTGATTATGGACTTTACTCTAGCAATCCATTCTCTTCAGCCCATAGGTTTAATTCTTCCTCATCGACGTAACCATTTTCTTCTGCCCATGTGTTCAATTCTTCCTCAGTATAGAATTGTCCTGCTTCATCATTAGTAAGGAACTCATCTTCGCTAGCCCCAGTTTCCTCCGAACAACCAGCTAAAATCCCTAGTGATAATGCTGCAATTCCTGTTACTTTTACTACATTCTTTTTAAGCTTCATGCTTATATGCTCCTTTCCTCTAATTGTTATTTTGTCTTATATTATTCTATTACCAGATTATTTTTCTTCTAAACTACTAATTTTATATAATTTTAATAATGTATATATTTCAGCTTTAAACTTAACAAACGCAATCCCCCATTCCAGGAACTGCGCTTCAACCAACGAACTTGTGTCTTATTTACTTACATCTCTTAGGAACCGCTTCGTTCTTTCTTCTTTAGGATGATTAAATATCTGATCAGAAGTTCCCTCCTCGACAATCATACCTTCATCCATAAAAATAACCCGGTCAGCAACATCTTTTGCGAATCCCATTTCATGTGTTACAACAACCATCGTCATACCTTCTTTTGCTAATTGTTTCATAACTAAGAGAACTTCGCGTACTAATTCTGGATCCAAAGCTGAGGTTGGTTCATCATACAGCATCACCATTGGTTCCATAGAAAGCGCTCTGGCTATTGCAACCCGCTGTTGTTGCCCACCTGAAAGTTTAGCTGGATAATGGTCCATCCTGTCTCCTAAACCTACTTTCTCGAGCAACTCTATAGCTTTTTCCTTCGCTATACTCTTGTCTGTTTTTTTTATTACAATTGGACCTTCCATTACGTTTTCAAGGGCAGTTTTGTGTGGAAACAAATTAAACTGTTGAAATACAAAGCCTGTGTTTTGACGTAATTCCCTTATTGATGACTTCCTTTTTTTACTTGCCTTTAAATCTGCTTTAACTTCAGTTTTTCCAAGCCTGATAATACCCATATCTGGCTCTTCTAAAAATGTTATACATCGCAGTAATGTTGATTTACCAGAACCACTTGGCCCCATTATGACAACAACTTCGCTTTTATCAACGGTAAGGTTAATGTCCTGTAACACAACATTTTTATCGAAAGTCTTTTTTATGTTCTGGACGCTTACTATCTCCATATCGTTAACCTCCTAACGGCATTCAAGAGTGGAATAAATGGCAAGTTTTTAAACAACATGTCGTGAAGTCCGCTTCTCCATCCGATCCAGTAACACAGTGAAAAATGTTATAACAACCCAATAGATAGCAGCTGCAATTAAATAAATTGTCAAAGGTTCAAACGTTTTAGCAATAATTAATGTAGACATTTGCAGTAGTTCAGTCACTGTTATAACAGATACCAACGAAGTATCTTTTATTAGAGTTATGTACGTGTTTGACAGTGTTGGAATAGCTATACGAATACTCTGTGGTAAAATGATCCGCCTCATTGCCTGGCCATAAGTCATACCCATAGACACCGCAGCTTCCATCTGTCCTTTATCGACTGCCAATATTGCAGCACGAAAGGATTCAGATAAATAGGAACCTGCATTTAAGCTTAACGCTAATATACTCCATGAAATCGGATCCATAACAATATCTATTTGAGGTAACCCATAGTAAATAACAAATATTTGAACCAATAGAGGAGTTCCACGAAATATCGATATATAGACCGATGCAATCGCTTTTAATAGTTTTATTTTTGAAATCCTTGCTAGCGCTGAAAAAAAGCCCAAAATTAAAGCGAATACTACCGAAACTACAGCTAACATAATCGTTACAAGCGTAGCATTTAATAGTGGTGGTAATGATTCAAAAATGATTGAAAAATCCATGAAATAACCCTCCATCGAATTTTTTGCTTAAAGCGCAACGATCTAGCTTGATTCCTGCTTGTAGTTAATTTCAATGCCATTTTTACTTAATTCTTCAATGAAAGGATTAAATCGATCACCAACAATTATATTTTCAACCGGAACTATTCCGGTTTCCGTGACTTTCTTGTTTAAAATCCAAGTAGCCAATAACATAGCTGGGATCGCTGTAGTTTTTGCCATTGAAGTTATATTACGGTTGTGATCGTAGAAATCAATCATTTCCCATGTATGCGTTATGTTTTGTCCATCTTTTTTACCTTTTGTTACGACACGCAAAACTGTTATATCTTCGTTTGAATCGCCACGAAGCTTTGGTTCGAGTACTTTTTCAGTTACCTTCCTTGGACTTACTAATTTTCCATCAATCTCAATGGCTTCTTCTTCAAAAAATCCTAGTTCGGCAAGTACAGACATTTTGCTCCAATGACCAGAGTACCTGACTGTTTTCTCATAAAGCTTTTTCACCTTATCCTTAAGTGTGTATGCAGTACTATGTGCATCTGTTATGACAACTTCACATTCTCCGACGGGACTCGGGAAATTCATTGTTTCAAGCCCCGATAAAGCAGGCAATGTAATTAGTTCACCGTTCTCAACTGCTTTTGCAGGTCTAGTATAAAGACCCATCACGCTTTCCAATCGAAAGACCACCTGATACCACAATGGAGGTAGTGGGTGTCTCGGTATCCCTCCACAAATCATTACTGCCTCATCCGTCTCATCTAACAATTCAATTCCTTGTGCTGCTAAAAAATTCGTTATACCAGGGGCTACACCACACCCCGGTACAACAACTATTCCTGCTTCTTTAGCAAGTCCGTCCAACTCCATCTTCTCTTCAAATTTTGACCCAACCAAATCTACTAAACTACATTTAGCAGCAATTGCAGCATGAATGGCAGGCAAGCTTAAGGAATGTGGCAAACATGCGATTGCTACATCAGCATTTTTTAACACCTCAACAATGTCTTCTTCTCTTTGCAAGTTAGTTAACTTCCCGACCACTTTATCATTGTCTGCAATAGCTAAACACCTAGTAATACTTTCACTAAAACCATCAACTGCAGTTACTTTTGTAATATTTTCATACTTAACAAGTTCTCGAACGACAGTTGTACCAATCATTCCAGTTCCTAAAACAACAACTTCCATAAGCTATACCTCCCAAAAATGTTATTTTACCAACGGTTCTGAATTAAACCATTCCTTGTAAATTTCTTCGTATGTGCCATCCTCAATCATCTCAGCAAGCGTTTCATTTAACTTAGCAACAAATTCAGGGCTATCCTTTTTTACAGCCATACCAATCTCATCTTTATTGACAACATCGCTTGCTATTTTAATTGGGAGGCCTTCTTCTTTTATGTTGTAGCTCATTAACAATTGATCATTAATAATTACATCCAGTCTCCCATTAATTAAATCCTGAATATAGTCAGTAACGGCTTTGTAAAGGACGACTTCTGCTCCTTCAACACTATTCGCAACCTCCTCAAAGGTTGTACCTCCACCAACTCCAACTTTTTTCCCTTTGATATCCTCTAACTCACTAATGCCAGTTGCATCTTCCCTTGTAATTAAAACTGAACCAGTAACTACATATGGGTCAGTAAAATCAACACTTTTCTTCCGTTCTTCCGTTACAGTCATTTGGCCAATAATGACATCAAATTTATCTGCTTTAAGACCACCAATCAGACTATCCCACTTAGTAGCAATAAATTCAGCTTCAACACCGAGTCTGCTTGCTAACTCATTAGCTATATCGACATCAAATCCTGCAAATTCATTTTCATCATTTAAGTAATTAAAAGGTTGATAGGTTCCTTCAAATCCCACCCGTAATACACCCGATTCCTCTACCGTGGAAAGAACAGTATCCTCTGTATTTTCTTTATTCTCTTTATCCCCACTGGTCTCTTGACTATCACCACACGCTGAAATTACTAACATAAGAAGTAAAATGACGGTTATTTGATAAAAACGTTTCATTTTCTCACCCTCCAAATTTCATTTTTTGACAGCGCTTACATAAAAGAGCGATTGCCTTTCCTCCTTATTTTTAATTGCTCTTTTTTTGTTTTGTTGCTCAATATTGTAGTACAATGTAATAGTAGTGTATACTCAACTCTAAAAGTTGTCAATATATTTTTAATCTTAAGAATTTAATCAGACAATTTAATTTAAGGGGGATTTAAAATAGGAAAAAAAGAGTCAATAAAACTAATTATCTATAACCAATTAAAAGCAGCTATTCTAACAAGACAACTTCCACCAGGAAATCAATTAGTTGAAAATACAATTTCTGAAAGATTAAATGTAAGTAGAACACCGATTAGAAGTGCAATAACTCTGTTAGCAGATGAAGGATTGGTTGATATTGTCCCTAACAAAGGTGCCTTTGTTACAAACCCATCAAGAAATGAAATTATACAAGCTTACGATTTAAGGAAAAATTTAGAAATTATGGCAGCTGAGAGGTCGATTAATAACCTAAGCGAGACTGACTATATGGAACTGAAGAATACTGTTAAGAAAGAAAAAGAAGCTTTAATTAACAAAAATATGATGGGCTATTTAAAGGAAAATGAAAACTTTCATATGATTTTCTCTAGGAAATGTGATAATAGGTTTTTAACTGAATATATTGAGAAGCTTATTAAACAAACATCTATTTATCTAATTCTTTTTGATGTTTATTTCGAAGATTCCTCATCGCAACCATATGGGTTTAAAGAACACTTTGAAATAATAGAGTTATTCCAACAAAAAGATCTTGATCAGTTAAAAACTTGCCTTACAGACCATTTTGATCACGCAATTAATAACCTTAACATTCCTAAAGAATATAAAAATCTAGCTTCAATATTTGAAACAAACTTATAAGTGGTACATTCCCCAGTAAAGGTAAAACGGGGATATGTCCTCTATTGTTAAACACACAATAAGCGCAGCCCCCAATCCAGGAGCTGCGCTTTACATTAATAACTTAATCATAAAAACTGTCTCTTCTAAACCAAAACCATCCACAATATAAATGTCACGATTATCGATACAACACCCTGTAATAGGGTTGCGGCTGTCTGGGCTTTATACGCTTGTGTCACAGACATGCCACTAAATTCCTTTACTACCCAGAAGTAGCTATCATTCACATGGGATACTACCATTGCGCCAGCTCCAATTGACATTACCACTAAAGCAAGCGGTATTGCACCTGTTATACCTAATTCCAGTAATAGTGGTGCAACTAATGAAGATGTAATTACCAACGCTGCTGTAGATGAACCTTGTGCTGTTTTTAACGCTGCAGCAATCAGGAACGGAATGAATACAAACATGGCTCCTGTGAAAAATGCGCTATCACCAAATTCCTGGATGAAAGCTGCTACAGGCGTAGCTTTAATAACAGATCCGAATGCCCCACCTGCACCAGTAATCAATAAAATTGGTGCTGCTTCTTTAATTGCAACCCCGATCCAATCTGTTAATGTTTCATGGTTATACTTAGGTAGTAACAAGAATGCAAACAGTACTCCGATTAATAGTGCAACCACTGGTGAACCTACAAATAATAAGACATCAAATAATGCGCCCGTCCATCCTGCAAATGTTATAACTGAACTGAGTCCAATTAATAGAATTGGTACAACAATCGGTGCAAATGACTTAATAGTTGATGGCATTTCACCAAATTCTTCTAAAATAGTATCATAATCATAGGAAAGTTCTTCATCTTCACCTTCAACCTTGATTTTAGTACCAACCCTCATTGCCCATAAATAACCTGCAATTATTGCCGGAATAGCTACTATTATTCCCATTAGGATAATAGTTCCAAGATAATCCTCTGCCCCAATATTACCAGCTGCAGCTATCGGCCCTGGTGTTGGCGGAACCAATGTATGTGTTGCAAACAAACCTGTCGACAGCGCAATGGCCATCGATGCGATTGTCACTTTAGCACGTTTAGCAAGTGCTTTTTTCAAGGAAGATAAAATGACATAACCTGAATCACAGAATACTGGAACACTAACAATAGCTCCTATCAGACTCATTGCCATTTGTGGACGTTTTTCCCCAACGACCCTCAGGACAACTTCCGCCATCCGTAATGCTGCACCTGACTTTTCCAGAATCACACCAATAATAGTTCCAAAAATAATAACTAGACCAATACCACCCATTAACCCACCGAAGCCATTGTTAACAGCTTCTGTTACAGTTGATAAAGGAAGTCCTGACAAAATACCGATTCCAAATGCTGCAAATAATAATGATAGAAACGGATGTAACTTTAACTTAGCGGTAGCAAAAATAATAAACAAAACACCAGCAACAATTAATAATATAAGACCGAAACCTTCCATACCTCTTTCACCCCTTTTTTAAAATAAAAACACAATTTTCTTAAAGCTATTTGCACTGACAACTACTAATAAAATGAACGATTTGTTTTGTCTGTTCAAATAACATTTTCTCTGCATTTTCCATGCACTCCTGCAATGTGAGCGCACTATTGATAATTGAAAAACATCCAGCAAACTTTTCCTGTAAACTATCCAAGTTACCTCCGAGGCTTCCGGATATTAAAATAACAGGGACATTGTATTTCGTTGCAAGATCAGCAACATATCCCGGCGCCTTCCCGAAAAGCGTTTGCTCATCACTTTGTCCTTCACCAGTTAAAACAAGGTCAGCACCTTTAATTTGCCTTTCAAGTCTGCTTGTATCTGCTATTAGTTTAGCTCCGGATTCTAAATTTGCTCCCATAGCCAAGAGTGCGAAACCTAACCCCCCTGCAGCACCTGCTCCAGCATGCTTTTTATAGGGAAGATTAATTTCATCCTCTATCAAACTCCCATACTTATTTAACGCATTATCAAACTGTTTTACCTGTTCTGGTGTTGCACCTTTTTGTGGACCATATACTGCACTTGCTCCCATACTTCCACACAACGGATTGTCGACATCACATGCTACCCTTATAGCAACATCTGGTAACCTGGTATCAAAGTTTGCAAAACTAATGCTTTCAACATTTAAGAGATCACGACCAAATGGACCTAATCGCGTGCTATCTCGGTTCCAAGCCTCCATACCTAAAGCCTGCAACATTCCTAACCCACCGTCATTTGTCGCACTGCCTCCCAGTCCCATGATCAACGATGTGCATCCCTTGTCGAGAGCATCAATTATGACTTCACCAATTCCATAGGATGTCGTGAAGGTAGGGTCACGCTTATCTTCAGGAACCTGCGTTAATCCAGCGATACTAGCACACTCGATAATTGCCGTTTTTTTGTTTACAATCCCATAGGAAGTATCAATTCTTTCACCAATTGGTCCAACACAATTTACTGGAATTCGCTCGGCATCTTTAGATGATACGAGCAGTGTTTCAAGTGTGCCCTCTCCTCCATCTGCCATAGGCATAATTTGCACATTGCAATCTTTTAGAACCTCTAACACGGCTTTTCCCATTATTTCAGATGCTTGTTTAGCTGTTAAACTTCCTTTAAATGAATCTGGTGCAATAACTATATTCATAATGGAGCCCCTTCTACTAATGTCTTAAGTCTATTTAACTTGAAAATGGCTGCGCTTACAATTGTATTTATATACAAACTTTTCAGATTATAATTATAAAAAATTGTGCATCTGCACAGTTATATTTTCGTTCTTAATATAATAGTTAGAATGAATGCGTCGTATACAGACCTAGGATCTAATCCGATTTTTTCCTTTAACTGATCCAGACGATATTGCAGTGTATTTCGGTGTATGTGTAACTTTCCTGCTGTTTCTTTTATTGAAAAATTCATAGATAAATAGACTTCTATTGTGTTTAGATATTCTTTATCCAAATTATGAAGTAGAATTTCGTAATTTTTACAAACAGCATTATATTCTTGATCAGGAATGGATGCTATCAGTCGCTCTAGCTTCTTGTCTTCAATATATGTAATGTTGCTGTTGGCGCTTGCAAACGCGAGAGACTTTTTAGCCTGGAAATAGGATTCCCGAATTCCTTTTATACCAAATTCAACATTTCCTACTCCAACATGAACCTGTTTCTTAGAATGGTTAATAATTTTATTTACAAAGTCGTCGATTCGATCAAAAACTGGATCAATCGCAACAATAATCTCATTACCAAGGTATGGCAATGTAAGCAAATTATTTATTTTAGCTCCTAGAAGTTCTTGACGAATAGGATCTAAACAATCGTGGATATCATCGCCGGTGAAAACCAGTAAACGCCAGGATTGCTTTGGGTTAATAGTTAATGAATAAATCGCATCTTCCTCAAGCTGTTCTATCTCAAAACCCATTGGATGTAACAGTTGGTGCACCCAATGACTCCACTGTCTTTCTTTAAAATATGCCTGCCTTTGTATATTTATCTGTTCCAATGTTATTTCAACAGAAGCACGAATAATACTGGTAATTTGTTTGATAGCCGCAGGATTACCACTTACACCAACCACGCCTTTGATTTTATTTTGATGTAAAATAGGTAAGTTAACACCCTGTTTGGTTCCAGGGAAATTAATCACATCTTTTTCAGTTAAAATAACAGATTGCTGATTCTGAATTACCTTTAATGCACCGCTGTGAATTTGACTAATGCGTGAACTGTCTGTACTTGCAACAATCTTGCCATTCAAGTCCATAATGTTAATGTCAACCTCTATATATTCTGATAATCGTTCAATTATTTCCTGTCCCAATTCAGTTGTTATCTGCATGGTTGGCCTCCCTTATTAATAGTGGTTTCTTTATCGAGGTGGACAAAACCTGCACATACTCTGTTGGTTTGTGCAGGTCTAGTGTATTATAAAATATTAACCTATGATCTTAAGACTTATAATACCGAGACTAGAACTTTTTTACCCTAATACTTTCAATATGAGCCTTTTTTACTGCCTCTTCAGCCTTTGTGTATCTTAGAAGCTTTAAGTATAGTTGTTCAACCTCTTCTATTTCCATCATATTAATAGAACCCATAATATCCTTCTTTATAGTCTTAATTAGCGCATTTCTCTTCATTACTTTAACATTTTGAGATGTCACTTTCATTTTTTTCAGTGTACAACGCTCACTAAAAATTATGTACGACTTATATAGTTCGTCATTATTCATTTCCAAAGTGTATTGCAATGCACTGATATGCCCTTTATTCTGCCAGATAGGATTGAAGAATCGGTTCTTCTGTTTGTTCGGAAGAGTCTGTACCCAATTTTTATTTTTTTCATCACCAAAAATCCATCCACTGTAGTTCTTTGATTCGAATACATAAATACCTGTTTGGGAAAGCATAATTAAATCGATCTCTGTTGTAGACCCATCCTTCTTTGGAATGTATAGATTTGTCAGTAGGCGATGATGTCCCTTTAACTTTTCGAGGTAGGAAAAAGTCAAAAATTCACCATAATTCCCTGTATCAAATATAGTTTTTATTAAGCTATTACCACTAGCATCACCGTAATTTGATCCCTTGTATCGCATGTATTTAGGAAAAATAAAAATTCCGAATCCCACTAAAAAGGTTGAAATGAACCAAAATATTAAAGCTCCCACTTCCTATCCCTCCTGTTTCATAGACTTAGTTACCAGCCAAAATTACAAAATAATTACATTCTGTTAGTTATCGGCTTATTAAGCAACATTTTTTAGAAAACTTAACTTACATCAAACATAATTACAGAAAAAATTCTCTACTGTTAAAAAGTACGAAAGATCCTTTCACTGCTATCGTTTCATGGTAAAATCAAATTGTAGTAATCCATACTAAATTAGTGGCTAATTATTTATTTTCAAAAATATTTATACTAGATAGAGATATAATACACGAGAAAGGAAGCCTAACATGAAATTTAAGATTGCCTTATTTGTTTTAACTCTTTCAGCAGTACTTACAGGTTGTAATGAAAACGAAATGACTATTGAACAAGCAAAGGAAGCTGGATTAAGCAAAATAACAGTTGAAGAAAAAGCGGTACCTATTGTTGTAAATCAAGGTCCTACATCGCCTACGACTGGGCTACCTGTTAGTGAAAATGACCCAGAGACCCATTTTGCTGTAATGGTTGAAAATTCCCCTAAAGCTCGTCCACATACAGGGCTTGCGGATGCAGATATTGTTTATGAGATGGAAGTTGAAGGTAACGTTACACGGTTTCTTGCTATTTTTAATGATCATATCCCGGAGAAGGTCGGTCCAGTTCGAAGTTCGAGACATTATTTTTTACCGATTGCTGAATCGTGGAATGTGCCCTATATTCACTTCGGAGGCTCACCACAAGCGTATGCTAGGTTAGATAATCTCTCAATTCCTACGATTGATGGCATCTATCAGGGGAAATATTTCAAAAGAGACAATAGTAGGTTTGCTCCACATAATGCTTATTTACACACGAATAAATTAGAGAATTTCAACCAGGAACTTACAAATGATAAATTCACATTTGATAAAAATGCTCATTATGAAGAATCTGTAGCTTCAACTACTTTAGATATTACCTATAATAATTTCACTCGGGTTACCTATCAGTTTGATTCCAAGACGAATCTGTATAACCGCTATCTAGAAGGCAGACCTCATTTTGATCGTGAAACTGGGGAACAAATTAAGGCAAACAACGTAATTATTATCTATGCTGCACATCAACCAATTCCTGGCGATACAGCAGGTAGAATAGATATCACCTTAACAGGGGAAGGAGACGCCGAATTTTTCTTAGACGGCCAGGTTGTGAAAGGCATGTGGAAAAAAGAGAAAAATGGTATTCATTTCTATGCAAATGGTGATAGTGTTGCCCTTAACCCAGGGAAAACCTGGATTCAGGTAGTTGACGCTCAAAAAAGAAATAATGTTTCGTATTAG